>CAYIBE010000001.1:0-4663 GCA_964361555.1 Candidatus Woesearchaeota archaeon
TGGTAAACAATCATTCCGCGCATACGGATTTTCGCAAACACGAGTCCAGCGATTCCAAGACTTCCAATCAGTTTGGTTTAGTTTTAGTTCCTTAAGTTTCAGTCGCGCTTTTTGATGAAACGCTTTCGCAAAAGGAGATGCCTCCTCTTTAAGACCTTCTAAGTAAAGTCTGTGCCATTTACTAGTTGCATCTTTTGACTGATGAACCTGCCCTTCAAAGTCAACATATCGGAGAGATTGAGTAAATTTTTTCAAGATCGAATCCTTCCAATAAGAAATCTGTCTTTCATCCAAGGCATGATCCACGCCAGTATACGTAAAAAGAACTACTGGCTGCCATCCATTTTTCCGATAGTGCGACATAAGAAAAGAAAAAAGTATCAATTTTTAAAGATACCTAAATTGTTGAAATTCTCTATTCAATAAAAGTTCACTTCTTAATATCAAACGTAAATAATTGAATCTTGTTAGGATCTCGTCGTATTTCCTTAACAACACTCGCAGGACCAATAATCGTAATACCTTCTCGATCACCAAGGATCATACTCGCAAAATTTTTTTTAAGTTTCTTAAACAAATCAAGATTTTTTTCTTCGGGAAAAATAGTGCACAGCTCAATACCCTTAAATGTCCGTGTAATTTCCTGCATCGTTTTTTTAATAAGCTTCGTCTCTTCTTCAGGTTTTAAACGTCCTTCCATAAGAACAACACTTTTATTCTTCACGATAGTTAATAATTTTTCAATACGTGAATTCGTATCGAGAGATTCAATATCGTCATACGGAACAAATTGTAATGTTAATGCCATTCTCGCCTCCTTTTTTTATCGAACAATGCGAAAGAGAGATTCATAAAACTCTTCCATATTCGCTCCCTTTAAAGCACTAATGCCAACAACATCATATTGCGGAAAAGCGCTTTCTATTTTTTTGATTTTCGCATGACGCAAATCAATCTTATTCGCAGCAATCAAAAGCGGAATTTTACGGGCAACAAGGTTACCGATAATAGTTATATTTACCTGACTATAGGGGTTTTCTGTTGAGTCTAAGACAACAATAACAACATCCATATCATCTAACCATTGAATAGCTTCAACAACACCTTTCGTAGCTTCCTTCGCTCGTTGTTTACTGCGTTTCTTACTTAATTTATACTTCATAAAATCTTCATAATCAATTTTTGTAGCAATTCCTGGCGTATCAATCAAGTTAAACGTTAATTCTTTCCCTTTATGTTTAATAACAATCTGTTCTTTCACATGAACTTCTCGTGTTTCATGGGGAATGTGAGATACTGCACTCATATTCTTCCCAAGCCAATCTCTTGTAATGCGATTTGCGAGTGTGCTTTTTCCGCCGTTTGGAGGCCCATAAAGCCCTAATTTAAAGGTTTTTTTCCGAGAAAAAATATTAGAAAAGATCCGCCGGATATAGTCTTTAATAATACGTATCAATAAAAATCCCTCATATTCGTAATATACTAAACCATCTGATTATGGATACTTTTAAATGTTTCTATACTAAAAAAGAAGTGTACAAAAGAAGGATTTTTAAGAAGAATGTGTCAAAGTTGCGATTGGCTACCGCCCGTCACCGCTCCTTTCAGTCGCTTAGGCCAGTAGAAATCGATGGCATTATAGATCAATCATAAACAAAAGAGTTCAAGCAAAAATTTCTCTCCGCAGAAGACTATATTAATAGGGCAATACTAATTTAAGGTTATTTACATTCTTAAAATCTTTAATATTTTTAGTTATTAGTGTAGCTTTATTTAAGATTGCGGTAGCGGCTATTAATGCATCTGGTAGAGGTATATTATGTTCTCTAGCAATATCCCAACAAAGAGTGCTATTTGATTATTTACTGGAATTTTTTTCCATAAATATAAAAAAATTCGCAGTGGTGTCCATAATAATTCCAATAATGTGGTTACTTCTTGCAATCATCTTCGAAGTATAACTAGTAAAAACATATGTAATAAACTTTATTCAGATGAACATTAGGAAGATTTATATATATCAAACTCTTGAATTAGTTAATGAATTTTAATACTGGCCTTGCTTCAATACATGCTTATCTCTGTGCTGATGGTTATGTAATAAAAAACCCAATTTATCAAAAACACAAATATTACTATATTGGATTAAGAAATTACAATAGTACCATTCTTGAAGATTTTAAAAATAAGTGCAAAAAACAATTTGGCATTATAGCCAGAATTAAAAAGGATGGCCGAGCAGTAATCCAAAATAAAAGTTTATATTATAAGCTTACAAAAAATTATTCTTTTTATTGTAGAGAATGGAAACTTCCCAAGCTAAATCAAAAAAATTTAAAATCTTGGTTGAGATCTTTTTTTGATTGTGAAGCGTGGGTAGAAGTTCAAAAAGGAAAAAGTAGAGTCATAGGATTGGATTCTGCAAATAAAGAGGGATTGAAAGCCGTTCACACCGCATTAAAGAATTTCAAAATAAGTTCTTCATTATCAAAAACAAAAAAGAACCTGTCAAGACTAACAATATGTGGCAAAGACGATCTGACGCTATTCAATAAGCATATTGGATTTCTTCATCCTATTAAGAGCCAAAAACTATATGAAGCATTGGACTCATATGTCGATTATGAATGGAAAATTCCTTACACTAAAAATGAATTAAAGAGATTTATTAATAGAAAAGGAAAATTAACAAAGTCTAAAAAACAAATAAGGCTATTTTCCATAAAAAAAATGAATATGATCAACTTGAAGAAAAAATTAAAACTATTTAAAATTAATAGTAAACTCCATGGTCCATTTAAAAATCAGTATGGTAGTGTAAACTATTACTTATCATTATATTATGCAAATTATAAAAAGCTAGGGAGGTGAACCTTGCAAAACAAACAAATTCCAAGTGAATTAAAACCTGTAGATGAAAGAAAACTTATCTGGGAGATTCCGCAGAGCTATAAAAAAGGCATGATAGTTCCTGCAAGAATTTATGCCAAAGAAGAACTTGTACGTTCAATGGATCCGGGAGTTTTTGATCAAGTGACAAATGTAGCAACATTACCAGGCATACAAAAATATTCTATATGCCATGCCGATGGTCACTGGGGATAACAATCTAGCATCGCTATTTTGTCCCTTTATGGTTTCCCAATCGGTGGAGTTGCAGCATTCGATCTCAAAGAAGGAGTAATATCACCCGGGGGCATTGGTTTTGATATTAACTGCGGTATGCGCTTGCTGAAAACAGATCTCACCATCAAAGAAGTTCAACCAAAAATAAAAGAACTTGTCCATGAGCTCTTCAAGCTAGTTCCTGCTGGTGTCGGATGTAAGTCAAACATTAGACTAGAAAAAAAAGAATTCAAAGAGATGACAGAAACCGGCGTGCAATGGGCTGTTGAAAAGGGAATGGCCTGGAAACAGGATCTCGAAAGAATTGAAGATCACGGAAAATTACCATTCGCAGACGCATCAAAGATTTCAGAAAGAGCAATTCAACGAGGATTTAATCAAGTAGGAACACTGGGTTCCGGTAATCATTATTTAGAAGTGCAAATTAATCACGCATCAGACATTTTCAATAAGGAAGTAGCAAAAAAGATTGGCATTCATTCTGACAAACAAGTGTTAATAATGGTACATTGCGGCAGCCGCGGAGTTGGCCACCAAATTGCAACAGATTACTTAAAAGAATTTGACACAGCAATGCAAAAACATAATATTCATATTCTTGACAGAGAACTATCATGTGCACCATTTAATTCTGAAGAAGGACAAAATTATTACAAAGCAATGGCCTGTGCAGCAAACATGGCATATGCAAATCGTCAGGTCATCACACATAGAATACGTGAAGCATTTCAAAAAGTATTCAAACAATCACCAGAAAAAATGGGAATGGAATTGATCATGGATAACACACATAATCTTGCACGAAAATTCAAATATAAAGAAAACAATAAAGTAAAAGAAGTACTTGTACATCTGAAAGGAGCAACACGCTCTCTTGGTCCAGATCATGAAGACGTTCTTCCATTCTATAAAAAAACAGGATCAATGATTGTTATTGGTGGATCAATGGAGAGCGGTTCGTACTTATTTTCAGGAACAAAAAAAGCAGAAGAAGAAACCTTCGCTACAACCGCTCACGGCGCAGGTCGTACAATGTCAAGAACACAAGCAAAGAGAGAGATACGAGGAGATCAATTACAAAAAGATCTCGAAAAGAAAGGAATTTACATTAAAGCTGTATCCATGTCAGGATTAGCAGAAGAAGCAGGACGCGCATATAAAGACATTGATATGATTGCGCAATCACTTGAAGAAACAGAACTATCAAGAAGAATCGTAAAATTACGCCCAATTGGAAACATAAAAGGATAATGTACACATCACAAATAATAAATCACACAGCAGATGTCGGATTCACAATAGAAGCTGCAACAGTAAACGAATTATTTGAAGGCGCTGCGATATTGACCTTCGAAGTGATGACTGATCTCAAAAAAATAAAGCCTATAAGTATCAAAACAGTAGAAATAGAAAGTGAAACAATAGAAAAACTTTTGTTTGATTTTATCGACGAGCTCATATTCCTTAAAGACGCAGAATACATGCTATTTTCAGAATTTCATATAGAAGTAACAGAACAAAAAAAAGGAAAAGCAAC
>CAYIBE010000001.1:4763-7205 GCA_964361555.1 Candidatus Woesearchaeota archaeon
TAAACGCATCTTTACAAGAAGTATCAGAATGAGTAAGACAATTTCCGATATAAGAAAAACCAGATATACAAATCCGTAACGTCTCATTCAACGAGATTTTTTCCAACGTATACTTTTGTGATTCGACAACTTGTGAAGGAACATCAGTACTAAGTTCAGGACCTTTCGAATTAATAAATAACACGATACCCAGTAACAAAACAGAGGCAATCACGGCCTCCAATATGCGTAAATATCCTTTATTGTTTACCATACACGAAAAAATATAGATACTGGCTTTTGAGTTAAATAACGATCAACAACAAACGTCTTAAACTCTTTAACAAAAACGTCTAATTGTTTAAATGTGTCTCCTGTTGTATAATTAATATTGAGATCACTACTATTGATCCAAAAATCATGAACAAGAGGATAATTCCAATGCGACTTAATAAGGCTAATATTATACGGATTAGTATCATTATATGCAATATAATTCATGCCTTGAATAACAGATAACCAATCGCTATTAATGCCTCTAAAATACTGAGTATCTCCGATACTAAACTGACAATTTTTTGTAAAATTTGCATTAACAAGATCGTCAGCAGTACATATAGCGCTAATTTTTCTTGGTTGTGGTGTTAAAGAAGTCGTATTAACATGAACCAAATAAAAAACGCCACGATGATTGTTCTCTATCCTATATCCAGATGGTGGTCGCTGCTCAAATTCAGATGTAATATTACATTTGATATCATAATCAAAACTAGCGTCATCACATTCGGCAGCGTTATACGTAGAAGGACTGCATTTGCCAGAAACAGCACGATATTTCGCTAGAGAAATTTCTCCACCATCAATATCAACAAGAATCGTATAATTGATACCTTCATCCTTTGTACATTGTTTAACAAATAAAGGCGTTACACCAACTTCCCACATAAAATCACGAAAAAACCCATCAAAGACAGGTTCAAGTAGAACAGATTGATCAGTTGTAGTAGCATCGAGTGGACGAAAAAACACAAAAATAAGAATAATGACAATCAAAAAAAATCCAAAACTAATTATCCAATCAACATGCGTATCTCCGCGAATATTCAATCAAATTCCCCCTTTAATAGACGTAATGAGCAACGCAGAAACAGTCATCAAAATAAGAGAATGTAACAATCCTTGTTTTAATGATCCTTCACTAAACTTACCAATCATAATCCCAGCAAAAAATCCTTGAATCATAATCAATGCGAAAAAAATAAAATCCAAGTTCGCTTTTTCTCCTTGTTGAAAAAAACTACCAATACCCGCTAGTCCTCCAAAACCAGCAGTTGTCTCGCCAGATAAAGCCAAGGATCCTCTCAGAAGAGGAAAAAGCCATAATTGCAGCACGAGCATGATGCCAATAAACACAAAGAAAACAATATACCCTTGAACAATTTGAGAATAAACGCTCGTTTTTCGTTCTTCTTTCATTTTTTTAATATTAACAACAGACACGGTAACAGCGCTCAAAATATCTTCAATATCCCCGCCAGATTCATCAGCCTCAATAATAATGGAAACCGAGCGTTTAATAACCACATTATCGGTATCGTAAGCGAGCGTCATTAATGCTTTATGAAGAGGAATGCCCCATTCAAGCTGTCGTGCAAGTTTCTTGACATAGGGAGATAATGGCCCGTAATCTTCAGAAGCAACATTCACAATACTCTTAGTAATCGTAACACCAGAACGGACATTATCAACAATATTACGAATAAATTCAAGGAATTTTATTTCTATTTCTTTTTGTCGCTTTAATTCAGAAAAAAAATCAACCCAAAAAGGCAACCACCCGATATTAAGAGCAAGGATAAGAACAGGAATGAACCAATGTGTAATATCAAGAGCAAAATACAGATAGAGATCGCTACCTATTAAAAGCAAGGCAAAGATAATGCCGATCCAGTAAGTCTGTTTGAATTGAAAGCGCATTTATGTCTCCGGTTGTATGAAGTTGAGGAAAAGTAAAAAAGCAACATTCAAAAAAGGAATAATAAAGAAAGTGCCAATAAATGCAAGTGTACTAGCATCAAAACCCAAAACTTTTCCACCAATGAGATTAATAATAGCAAGAGTAACAATAAAGAGCAAGGGAGCAGCAATAAGAACGCTCGTATAAACATCAGAATACGTTGCCAACGACTCAACATATTTTTCACGTTCTAGACGATAAGTTGTAAGAGCATCATCTGCTTTGCTGTTTAAGTAATTCTTTAAATCTCCGCCAGTTTCCAAAGTAGCAACAATACCAGTGAGTAATTCACGGAATCTTTTACTCGGCGTTGTAAGAGCAACATTTCTCATAGCAGTCAAAAGATCATAACCAAACAGATTAACATAATTAACAATTTTCCTAATTTCACGGTCTAACCCCTTATACTCCCGAGTGCTTAAAACAAGATTAAAAATAGCAATAGG
>CAYIBE010000001.1:7305-30800 GCA_964361555.1 Candidatus Woesearchaeota archaeon
AGAAAAAGCAGAAAACTAGAGAGAAACATCGCACTAACATACGTCTTGCTTAAAATATGGATATCGGATTTAACAAGAGAAAGTTTGAGTGAAATATACAAATTTTTGAATTGAGCAATAAAATACTCGGAAAAATTTTCAAAAAGAGTATTTGCAATTTTCCCATAAAAGCGAGACTCATAAAGAGTATACTCTACCGTACTAACATGCTGCAACGTATCTTTCTTCTTATGAAGTCGTTTAATATCTTCCTTAGTAATCTCCAAAGTGCCTAACTCTTCAAGTTTCTCTTCGTGAACAGGAACAACAACGGTTCGTTTTGTAGGTGAAGGTGGTTCATCAACTTTTTTTTTTGAAAACATATTATGGAATACCAAATCGTTTTAGCACAAGTTCCGGAGTCTTATAATACGCAGTAATAATATCTTGCACGTGCTTAAATCCAGAAATATTCAAAGCGTACAGTTTCATAAGCAAAAGAGTTCTGCGTTTAAATTCTTGGTTAATTTTTTCTCGCGGAATACCGTAGCGAGTAACAAGACGATCAAAAATTTTACTATCACTTTTAGAATAAAAACGATCAGTAGCAGGATCCCACACAAAAGGAGTATTTGTAACAGCATGTCCAATATTCTCTTGTATCTTTAAAATTTCAACAATACTCCGTAGTCTCCTCGTATAATTACCACCAATCTTCGTCTGTGTCATGAGACAAACAGCATCTAAACTCTCGACAAGACTCGCACTCAGATTAATAGGTTCTGTTTCTAATCGTCTAATCATGGTTTCAACATCTTCAGCATGCATGGTTCCGAAGGAGGGGTGCCCAGAATTATGAGCCAAGACACCGCCAAAACCAGCTATAAAATTTTGATTTTTTGGCACAGAAATGTCATAAACATACTCGGGAGTATCTAAATGCAAGATTTCAATACTCTTTATTGTATCACAATATAAGTCTCCTACAAGATTAAAATCAGTTTTTTTGAATAATTGTAAATCAATCTCTTTTCCTAAAGGTTTCACGTAGTGTAAAAATTCTTCCTTTTTATAAGAACTATAAAAGAGAAGTTCATAATCAGTAGTTTTTCTTCCTGTTCTATTTCTTTTTCCTATTCGAGCAACAATACCATACACTAACAACAACTGAGCAACGTCATGTGCAAGATTCTTAGAAGTAGTATAATAAGCAAAGTAGCGTTGTTCTAAATATCCATCTCCACAATAGAGAGCAGATAAAAAAACACCAATTCTTCGTTTATCAAGTCCAAAAATAAAATCAGGCACTCGTTTTTCCTGCTTCTGTTTACAATACCGTTTTATAAACTCTGCTAAAACTTTATGAGTAAAGGAAAGTTCTAAGCAAGTTCCATACCCCTCAGTTATTCTCTCAGCGGGTTGTATCCCTGTTACAGCATAAATACATCGTCGCATATCCTCTAAAACACATTCTTTTTTATTATACAAAGCAATATTACCCTCATATAAAGAACCTTCAGAAAGATAATATCCTAAAAGAGTTAATAATTCGTCCGTAATCTTCAAAAATCCATGAAAACTCTTACTTTTTTTATCATATCTAACGTCTACGTTATGGATATCGAAGTCCATTCCTGCTTCTTTCATTAATGTTATAAATTTTTCAGCTTTCAAAGCAGATGGTTTACTTCGTTTGAATTCAGAATAATAATCAGTGATACTTGCAGATCCAACAACCATACCAGAAGGATAGTAACCAAGTCTATGAGAGGCCTCTCGAACATAGTGAGGAGCATAGACGCGAAGATCTGGCAGATATTCCAACAGATTAATTTCCTCAATATTATGATAACCACAAGGAATAGTCGCAGGTATAATTAAGGTACGTCCTATTGTTAATTCGTCTGTCCGTATATCAATTATTTTATTATGCGAATCTAACGTGAACAAAGAATGATCAGAGGTAACAGTAATCTCTCTTCCAAATCGGGTTGTAATCTTATATAATTTATTCCTGAGAGGATGTCTCACAAACGCGTGTAGAGGAAGAATTTCATAGGTATGATTCTCAATATCATAAGAGATCGTTTTTAATTCATTGATCGGTAACGTTTCCAATTCTTTAATTTTAATTCGTGACGGTTGATCATTTTTTAATATAAATATTTCTTCATCACCTCGAAGAGAGCTCATCCCTTGAAATAAAACAAATGCTTCCTTACCACGAATTTCTCCCACAATCACATAATCAGGACGCTGACGAAAACTCTCTCTCAATAAATCAAAAAGAGTAACTTCGCCATGTTTCTCACCAATAAGATTACTAACACCAAGACCTTCTCTCGTAACACTCGGAAGCCAGTTATCATGCAACAAATTTAATTCTCGGGTGTCTTCGATAGAAACGATTTTTGCTTGTGGTGGAATAAAAAACGCCAACGCATTAAGAAACGTTGTTTTTCCAGTTCCTGTACCACCAATCACAAGAATATTTGCTTCATACTCAGTCAAAATCCACAAATACGCCAACATCTCAGGACTGACAGTACGCATATGCATAAGTTTAACAGGAGTCCATGGTTCTTTCGTAAATTTACGAATAGAAAAACTTGGTCCTTTCGAAGTAATATCCTGCGTGTAGGTGGCATTTACTCTACTGTTATGACAACAAACACCACCAAATCCTGCAACAAAGTTCTCATAGCTGGGAACAGAAACGTCATAAACATATTCGCTGCTAGAATCAACTCTTTTGATATTATTTAGTCTTAAAAATGCGAGATCAGAATCAATCAACGTTTTTACAAAATTAAGTTCGCTAACGGCATCCTGACCCTTTTTTGTGAGAAGATGGGTACGGTTATAGTCATAAATAAATCCTCTTTTCCTCCATTCTAGAAGAAACTTTTTATTCGTA
Source organism: Candidatus Woesearchaeota archaeon (assembly GCA_964361555.1). GTDB lineage: Archaea > Nanobdellota > Nanobdellia > SCGC-AAA011-G17 > JACPIM01 > CAYIBE01. Next base: position 10,202 of record CAYIBE010000001.1, read on the forward strand.
ACCTTTTCAAGATTTACAAATCTTTTGAATCTGATATCATCCAGAATATATTTCAATCTATGACGTCTAATACGTTTATTTCTAAATCTTAAATGCATCTGATTGAGTGGGTTAAATAATTCCATTGGAATCATCGTATGGAAGCCAGTAATATTTCTTCTATAAAAATTAGAATAAAACTCATAAGATCTAACAAATCTGTTGTCGAAAAAAGAAGTTCTTTGCCGACCATAAAAAGGAACAAGATGCTCTTGGAATAACCCTAAATAAGAAATATCATTTGCAAGTTTCTTACTTGCAGTACTTCCACAGTCTCCATTGTGCCAACCAGTAATAAATTCTTTTTGTAATTCCTTGCTAACATTATAAACTATTTCGGGGACCTCTTTTTGTTTTGCGCCGCACGAAACCTTTAAAACATATTTGAAGACAGAATAAACAAGAAGACTATTTATTGTAAGTTTTACTGCATTCTTCTGAGCAGGCTCAATATAAAACGGAACTGAAAAACAAGTACAGGAACAATGATTAACATCCGCATGATAATCTTTTTCATCTTTATTAAAACAGAGAGTTAACCGATGATGAGGACCAAACTTGCTAAGCCATCCTTCTGCTATATAATAACCCAACAGACGAAGTAATTCCTTTGTAATAGGAAGAAAAGGTGGTATAGTAACTGCAGAGGTAGTCTTCAATATACAAGTTCGAAGAATTTTTTCAGGAATGAGAGAATAAAGTCCCAATGGAAGAATACCTTTACGTTTATGTTCTGAAAATGCTTGATATGGTCGTTTATAGCGATTTTTATAATACGCGAAAATTTCCTTTCGATGATCAAGAAAAAAATTCTTAGGAACACCAGAGATAACAATTTTCTTACTAAATGGAGTATATGAAAGTTCTCGAGCTAAATTAAACTCTGTAAGGAAGTTATTTTCAGGAAGAGAACAAGGCACAATAGCATAGTCCCCCTTTTTAAGATTGCTGACTCTTTCTGCAACAACTCCCTCTTTTCTTAAAATAAAGATACTATGAGCACCAGTAAGCCTTACTTTTCTACCTGCTTCAAGATGCAACTCATACAACTGTTCATTAATTTTATGACGATAAACATAATTAAGCGATTTCCATGTAATTTTTAAATTTTGATCAAAAGCTGGCACATCGATATTATGAACATGCTTTGGAGTATTAGATTCAGAATCATTATAATATGCATCAACAAAAGAACCTATAGAGGATAATTTCACACGACCATTTTCTCTATAAATAAATCTCTCCTGGTAATCTACACTTCCATCAGGTAATGAGCCATCAAGAAGAGGACTCGCGTAGCTAACATACTTACCACATTTCTGCGCAAGCTTCTCCACAAACCCTGTTAATTTTTTAATATCATGAAAGATAATATTCGTACGTAAATTCCCATATTTTCGATGAACAATATACAAAGAACTATTCACACCATTACATCCAATATCTTCTAAATAATAATCTTTCAATAACGGCTCAATCTCATTCATACCAACAAAATCACGATACACATAATACATAAGTTTCAAGAAACTTTTTTCAGTAATCTTCACGCCAAATTCTCGCAATAAGATACGCATATTTTTTTCAAGATATTCAATAATGACCTGTGAACTCTTGATAGCGATAAAACTCAGATTGATAAGTTCATCAATACCCTCTTCAAGTAAAGTAAGAACATGAAGTTCATCCTGATTTAATTCAGGTTCATGAAGCTCATATAACAGTTCATGACGTCCTTCATCCCAATGAATGTGAACATACGCATAAGGTTCAATCAAAGGATATTTAACATCAATTTTCGTTTTATCAGAAAAATCAGGGAGAGGATAAAGATCGGGAGTTAGTTTTATAGCAAATCTTGCCTGCGTTCCTATTGTCGTTTGACCAGCCGAAGGAACAGCAAGAGAAGTATCATCAGAACGAGCATTCTTTCGTTTAAGCTGAGAAAAAACCATCAAATCACCACTCTTGTATGATAATAACAAAAAGAAAAAAGAGCTTATATACCTTTGGATTAACTTGCAAGTAGATATTGCTAAACATAGTCTATATTCACAACAGTACGTCCATTTATAATACCATAATTACTAATAGAAAGTCCAAATGTTCCATGTAAATCAGTAAGAACAGCATCCTCGCCTCCGTTAACATAAATAAAAATCTTATCTTGTGCATATTGTTGCAATACAATATCAATATGATAAAGGTCGACAATAAGTGGATCTTTTCTCTGTGTAATCTTTAAATGCCCTTCCTGAATTGTAGCACCTGGTTCTTGTAAGATCGCTTCAGTTTCCATAGTCCACAAAAAACCACGATTAGCAAGAGGAACACTTAAAAAACCGCCATTAATCTCAAGAGGATTCAAGTAACGTTGACTTCCCGGGCCTTCAGAAACTACATCATAGACAGTACGATCAAGTGTATGCATCACTTCTTTTGTTTGCAAAAAAGTATTGCGATCTCGCATCTTCTCAATGAGTGGTACGCCAGCAGCAATCAATAACGTAATCGCAATAACACCTAATCCAATATAAATGACTGCAGAAATCCATATATCACCTCGATCCATACAAAAACGTTACGTTTAAAGATTTAAGTAGTTTATGCTGGTTGTTCGAAGCAGTAGAGGTGATTATCAAGATTACCACACGCATTTAGTGGACCACTATTTGTCCACCCACCTGATTGATCAGTAGAAAAGCCTAGAAGTGGCGTTCCAATAGTACTTTGCCAATCGCTACAATCATTATTTCCGACACTAGCCCCATTTACCAAAGTATTAGTGAATACGTAAGGCTCGGGTGGAACAGCATTTAACTCTGTGCGAGAAATAGGATTTCTAAGATAAACAGGCGGTAAAAATCCGGTAGTAAGTTCGTCCCAATCATTTGAAACAGTTTGTCCATTAATTAATTTATAAGGAATAGAAGAGTGATAAAGTCGTGATGAAGCAGAAGTAGTATCCGTACTCAACCAAGCTTTCCACGTGCCACCAAGATTAGCATTATTCGCAGCAGCTTGACACTTCGTATCAGCACCAGCTAATCCACCAAGATCACCATTCCAACTATCGCTCGTTACAAAAACTCGAAAAGAAAAAAATTCTACAGGGACCTCGTCTCTTTTCTCAGCTAAAAAATCAACAGTACCATCACGATCCAAATCTGCACCAGGAATAACTTCAAGAATCGTTCCTTGGGGGAGAACAAAATTAGAAAAGTTATATGTTTTAATATCAAAGGGAGCAAGTTCACCCTGCAAAGTAGAGGAAAGATCAGCCTTAATCAAATTTGCATTTGCACGAATAAATAATTCTTCAACCGGAACAGTTCCGGTATTTTCAACAGTAACAAGTAATTTTCCAACATCAATACCTGCCGATTTCAATCGAATATCAAAACCACCAGATGCAACTCTGACACTTCCCTCACTTTCCGCAGTCTCAACAGACTCCTGAACAAACTGTGAACCCCAAGTAATAATCACCGCAGCTAATCCTACCGTAAATCCAATGAGGAGAACAGTAACAATAAGTTCAGATATACCTCGTTTATTAAGAGGAATATACTCAAAAAAAGTTCTATGATTCACCATCTTTTTCAAAAAAATAAAAGATAGTACTCTTTAAATAAGTTACGAAAAATAAAAAAAGGTTTAGGCAGTAAATCCGCACACATTAGTAGTTTCTACCTTTTCAATACCTGCTTGACAAACCTGTGTTACTCCTGCAACAGTCACATGAGCAATAGCTTCTACTCTTGTAGGATTAGTTGATGCGCCACCAGTCCAAGTATATTCCCAGGTATTAAATCCGGATAATGGTAAAGCTTTATTGGCAGTATCAACAAGAACGCCTGTGTTAGTCGTCGATCTAAAAGTAAATCCGGCAATATCTTCATCGCTATTACTATTGATAGTGATATTAAGAAGGTCACCTGTTAAGCCACCACCTACACATTCAATACGTACAATATCAAAATTTAATTTAGAACAAGCCAGCCCAATTTGTGTACTCACATCAACATCTTCCTGCGTCTGTTGAACAAATCGTGTTCCCCACGTAATAATCACTGCAGCAAGGGCCACAGTAAAACCTATAATAAGAACAGTAGCAATTAACGGAGAAATACCTCTTCTATTCATTGAATATCACCTCTTGAATGATCCATAATACTCTTTTATAGATTTTTCGTATTTTATAAAGGTTGTTATTTAAAGAGAGAGAACTTAATAGCCCTAAAAAGTTAGTCAAATTGAGAACTTTAAGCGCCCCTATGGCACCTAATCAGTCAATAGTATACCTGCCAAGGAAAGACGAATCATAAGCCGAAAATCTCAAGAAGCACAGAATCCTTTTTTTAGAGTATCATTGTTGATCTTTATGATAGAAGTCTAAAATGACTATTTTATTCTCTTTTTCAATATACGAATAAGAAAGTCTAAACGGTTTTATATACAACTCGCGCGTCCCTTTTCTTGCAAACCTCATAGGTTTTCCAATTTCAGGATTTTGAATAATTTTAGAAATTTGTTTCTTAACTTTCTCTTTTAGAGATTCGTCCTTAATTTTTGCAACTTTTTTCAAAAAAACATCTTCGTAATCTATTAACATTGTGCTAATCTATCAAGAAACTCTTCTATTGATGCAGATCTAAATTCTCCTTTTTCATACCTTTTCCAGGCTTCTTCTGTTCTTTTGGCGAATTCTAAATCCTCTTCAATGTTCTTGTCAAAATTTTCTGTCTTTTTCAAGATAAGTTGATCGCCGTTTTTGATTACAATTAATTTATCTCCTTCTTCTAATCCTTCTCGCATTTCTTGCGGAATAACGATCTGTCCTTTCGAACTTATGGTAGTTATGTTTATATTTGCCATGGTAAGACTAATCTTACATTATATATAAATGTTTTGCACCTAAAGTTCCAGCGAAACCCGCGCATTCAAACAAGAAACAAGTGGAGCACCACGACCAATAGGCTGCAAAGAAGGCTCAATAACCACGCCGGCAGTATTGCCGCATAATGATCCTGGAGACTCAGGTTGGCTATCTAAAGCACAAATCACATTAGTCTGCGTCAAAGGAAATGTTTCCCCAACAATAATATCAGTAAACACATCAGAAATTCTACTCGACCCATCATCGAGATCCTCGCGTAATCGTAATCCCTTAAGAAGTAATGTCCCGGTATTTCTCACGTAAATTGTTCCGCTCGTTTGTTCAATCTCAATTGCTACACCGCTACATCGTAATTGCTCTTGTGCAATAGTTCCTTCTTTCTCAACATGTTCCTCATACACATTTTCACTCCACAACCAGATAATAACAACAACAATAACAACAAATCCAATAAGAAAAATAGTAGCCAAAACAGGACTAATGCCTTTTTTTTCAAGATGATTATGAAAAATAATGTTCACCACTTTCAACAACGTATGGAAAGACTTTTTCCAGCACAGGCAGTTTCAAGTCCATCAAAAAAGATAAACGGAACAACGCCCGTAACACCAAGAGTAGCATCAAAACAAGTACTTAAAGATATCGATTCTTGTCCTGGAGCAAGAGGACTGTTATCAGAAGTAAGGAAATGAGATTGCCCATTACATTTAACTTTTGTAATATTGAAAGATCCTGTATTCTTAAAGAGAGTGTTATAAAGAGAACTACATGATTGAGATTTAAGCACTAAAACTGTGTCTGCACAACGTTGATCATTTAACGTGTCACTAACAATCTCTTTTCCAGTATCTTCTGTTATACGGCTTAACCACGTCCCTACAACCAAAGCAAGAGAAATACTTAATCCTAATAATAACACCCAAGCAACAGCCTGAGAAACACCTTTTTTAGGATGGCATAACACAGTCATTATTACTCCATAAACATCCGAGACTATTTAATTCTTCGCATCGTTCTTCATTATTTCTTTTATCACAATTGCAAAGTTCAGTCAGAGAAGAAACAGACAAAGGCAACTGATCTTGGCAAAAAGAGCGAATAATAATACGTTTGCCTTCAACAAGGTAGTCATTAACGAAAACTTCTCGTTGTCTATCGTTAAACGCATTGCTAACAATGACAATTTCAGGCACACCTAAAACAATTGGAACTAAGTACGAAACATCTCCAATGACAAGAGTGACATTATACATACCAATAGAGGTAATATTTTGTAATGAACTACAGTTACTAATCTGACTTAATGAAATACCTGTGCCAATGCCAAAAGAATCAAACTGTGCTCCTGCTTGAATAGATGAATGGCATCCATAAAGAAGTATAGACTTCGCAATATCATTATTAACATAAACAACAAGATCCTGATCAAGATAATTTCCAACAAAAAATGCATTCGTTTGCTCACTCACATCAAAAAGATAAACAAATCCGAAGTGAGAATTCTGCGTTTTTGCATAAGAACTAAAATCAACTGTAAACTCAGAAAAATTATTAATAAGTGTTGTAAGATTAAAATCATTATGCAATTTCCCTTGTGCAAGGTAGTTTACAAAACGAGAGCTTTCTCTGTCATAATTAGTACTTATTTCTATAAAATCATCATCAATAACTTGAGTATGTGCAACATTAAGTTTATACATCAAACCAAAGATAACTACTCCCAAAAGAAGAGCAGCTAAAAGATACACCTGACCTCTTGTATTCATAAATATAGAGAATTGTCAAAATTTATATATCTATCCAAAATAGTGTGCGTTAGAAGGAGGTTTTGCTTCTTTTGCCCATCCTTCCTTTAATTTAGTAACATAATCAGAAACATTATTTTTGTGTTCTAACCAATACTTATGCGCTCTTTGAATAAATTCAGCGTCTTTTTTTTCATGGTGATGAATATCCAAGAGTAAACTTTCTCTCTCCAAAATAAGCATGTTTTTTACAAAGTAAACAATACTCTGTTTCTCTTCTTCTGTAAGAAAGCTGCTTTCTTCAAGCGCAATAAGATTACCATTCATTGGTTGAAGAAGATTTTGAAAAAGATGAATAAATCCGTTAATTTTATCAATAATTCTTCTGCGGATAAAACGTAAAGGATGAGATATCTCAAGAATAGATTGAAAATAGAGTAACTCGTATTCATCATCCAACTCGTGATAAGAAGGAAGATGATATTTTTTCATTAGCGGTTCATATTTATCTTGAAGTTGCATACCATTCGCTCATCTTTTATATTTAAATAGATTAGCCTCGGGCCGAATTTGCATCGGCGACCTCTTCCTTACCAAGGAAGTGCTCCACTAGTTGCTCTACCTCATTGTATCTAAGCTACCGAGGCATAACAAATGTTGAAGAAAGGGGTTATATAAACATTTGCGGGAAACATAAATAATACCGAATACAAATAATGTTACGATAAAGCGTAACATTTACCAACAATTAGTTACAGTAAAACGTAACATTTATACTACTTAAGCCATGCATAATAAAAGTTAAATTTTTTGAGTCTTCATCTACTTCTAATAGAACAACAAGCTTTTGCCCATTCCTGTTTTTCAATTAAGAAACATGCGGGGGACAGGACGATCGGGATAAGACCGCATAATTGATTAGGCGCTATCCTTTCGAACCTGCGTAGACACTAAGTCACAGGATATCTTCAACAAGACTTAAGTTTGGCACCATTATGATAAGGACCTGCCCGTTAAGTCCATCTTTTTCGTCAAGGTTTTTCTCTGAAAAAGGTTGTTTGACCACTCCGGCACCCCCGCATAAAGAAGATAGCTCAACGCCGATTTATAAACATTATTGTTCCAGTAACTTCTTCCTCAAAATCAAGGTCGTATGAGGCAAACAAAATCCAAATTTTCTAAAAATCTTCCATTTTGTTATATGTTTTTGATTCTTGAATCCTATCTCTTCAATGTATTTTTCCGTGTCTCTCTTTCTATACAGTAACACTGAATAAATATAATTCTTATCCCTCTTTCCTTTATATGGTTTTTTTAGTCTTGGGTGAAACCCAAATTTTCTCAAGGCCATATAAACAGAATAAACAAGATGCTTAGATGTAGAATCCAATTTAATCTGAGGTACATTATTTAATGGGTTTTTTACTTGGCGATGTTTATCGAAATACAAATTACCATCTGTATCAAAAAGCCCTCGTAAAAAAAGCTTCAGTAGCCCTTGGTCCTTTTTTACAAAGTTTGGTATATCTATATTTAACTTGGAACCGGCGGGTAATCCGAATCCCAAAAAAAAATCGACTACTTTTTTATTAAAAATATGAAATCCGTAAGTACCATTTGAAATATACTCTTTACATACAATTGGTCTCTTTAAGATTTTGCTAAAAATCGGAGAAACATGAGAATCATAATACTCCCTCTCTTCAAGACGGTCTCCCAACAAAGCATATTCGCAATATCGTTCGGTTATACTTATACATCCATCTCCTACATGAATACCCAATGCTTCAGCAATCAGTCTACTACTCATTCAAATAACAAAAATAAGTTTATTTATATAACCTGCGCGTCATTGTCACATAACCTAGCGATAAAAAGTATAGTTTGCAGAACAAATAAGTAAAATCGGAGGTATAGAAAAAGACTCAAAGAGGAGTTTTCTCTTTTCCTATCCTCTTAAGAACAAGACCGACAACAACAGCAACAGCAGCAAAAAGAAGTGAAAAAAATTGTCCAAAAAACGAACGAAGAACAAAAAGAGAAAGCACACCAAGAGAACGTTGTTGAACAGATGAACTTAATGTATTCCAGTTAACAAGATCAAATAACAGATGACTAGTATCACCAATAAAAACGAGAATGGCAGTACTAATCACATAAAAGAAAAGGATACAGGAACCAAAAGTAAGGAAAGGAGTACCTAATGCACGCAAATAAGAACGAAGATCGTTATACATAACAAAATAAAAGAAAAAAAGCAAAGGAAGAAGCAAAAGTGCAGAAATAAGAGAGGACCATTTCATCAAATTCATCCATCGAAAATAAGGAGAAGAATGAGGGTCATCAGGTATCATGCTCGCGATAGCCTGAGTAAAGAAAGTGCGATTGTCTAGTTCCCCTGATTTATACGAAGAACAAACAGAAGATAAAGAAGTAAGATTAAGATTCGCTAGTTCACGAATAAGCGCGCATGACCGATCAAATTCTCCATTTAAAAAAGGCGGACAAACACGATCAAGGTCATCAATTTTACTAAATCCGATCTTGCGAGATTCCTCGTAATTATCACAAGTAGATTGAAGCAAAGCACGATACGTAGCATTATCACAATCGCGTAATAAATTCTTAAAGGCGGGTTGAGAGGGTAAAAAAAGACACTGCTTGTGAAAAAGAGAGACAAAGGAAGACTGGCTTTCCTGATCGGCACGATCATAAATATCCAAAAAGAGATCAGCTCCGACACGATCAAAGGAAGGTTGATTCAAAAGAAAAAAAACACTGAAAAAAGAGAAAGAAATGAGAAGAGTAAAAATCACTTTCAAAAGTGGCATGAAAACAAGAAAGAAACAGTATATAAAAACTTTATGACATGCCTAATGTGGTCTTCACTTCGTTTTTATACGTACGTTGACAACGAGAACACACATATTTTTTACCAATTTGTGTTCCTAGTAACTTACCTAAAAAAGTAGTTTCGAGTCTATTTCCACAAATGTCGCATTTAATAGCCATAAAAAAGAAGTAAAAAAGAAAGTTTAAAAAGGTACTGCTAGAGAAAATCAAGAATGGATATTGGCGGTCAAGCACTCATCGAGGGAGTCATGATAAGATCAAAAGAGAAAGTAGCGATTGCAGTACGTAAAAAAGAAAAAATAAAAACAGTAACTCATCCAACGTCAAAGATCTCTAAAAAACTAGCAAAAATTCCGTTAGTGCGGGGTATCGTCGTTCTTATTGATTCGATGGTTATTGGAACAAAGGCATTAATATATTCAGCAAAAGAACAAGAAGAAAAAGAAGGAGAAATAACAAATACACAGATAGCAATAACAACAACAGTATCTTTTATTTTAGCAATAGGACTATTTATCGTTCTCCCGCTTATTATTTCAAAATTATTAACAGAAAACAGATTTTTATTTAATCTGATAGATGGATTATTACGTATTATTATTTTTCTCGGATACTTGCTGATTGTTTCCAAGAGTAAAGAAATACAACGAATATTTCAGTATCATGGTGCAGAACACATGTCAGTTCATTGTTTCGAACACAAAGAAAAATTAACAGTAGAAAACGTAAAAAAATACAGTACGGTTCATCCACGATGCGGAACATCATTCTTAATTATTGTTCTTCTGTTATCGATTCTCATTTTTTCAGTTGTGTGGCATGAAGATTTTGTAATAAAAATTCTTCAACGTATTATCCTCGTTCCCGTCATTGCAGCAATTTCATATGAAATGCTCAAATTTTCTGCAAAGCATAATAACCTATTTTTCATTAAGGCATTAGCCTATCCGGGATTATTAATGCAAAAAATCACAACAAAACAACCAGAAGATGCACAAATCGAAGTTGCAATTGCGGCAGTAAAGGCGGCAACGAATTAAAGTGAAGAAAAGATCGATTTTACAAGGTTATTTTAATCTAACCACCCATAAAATCAACAAGTGTCGCAGCAAACAACATAGGGCCACCATAGAGAAAGAGTACGAAACTCAAAATAATACCGAAGATTGAGTGCCCTTTTCCCGTCAGTTGGGAATTATGACTTATTTTTACCAACCCGATAATCCCGAAAATCAAACCCGATATCGTAGAACCCAAAACCAAAACAAAAATAAGAAAAAGATCTAAACCAATATTCCGACCAGGGATAAAGTTCTTCATAATAAAAGCAGAGAGAATATAGAGTCCGTAACCAACGATTGGCAAAATCCAACTCCCTATCGCCAGTTTACTTTTCATCAAGTCGTACAAGCCCCATCAACGCAACGAGAAGGATAAGGACAAGGTAATATTTCTTTATTTACAGCTTCTCCACTCGCACTACAGCTTGTTTCCAAAACCGTCGTGTCCGTAGCACAAATATCAAGATAAGAACTGGGAAGATTATTGCCTCGGGCATCAAGAACAGTAACAACTCCTTTTACATAAGAATTTTTTCCGCCATCGCTATCTGTACAACCGTTAGTTTCTAAAGAAGCAAAACCTTGCACGCAAGCCCCATCACGACAAACATAATCAGTTGGACAGTCAAGATTATAACGCGCAGGCTGAGCACCATCAACGCAACGAACAGCAGAAAGCGTCGTTTGGGTAGCACATGTAGAAGAATAAAAAGTAGGGCTAATATCAGAATAGATATCCTGTTGATACCGTACTGTCTGCTTATGGTAAATATCCTGAGAAACACCATCAGGGAGATACGTGCATTCGCTCCTTCCAAAAACATAGTTTCCAGAAAAAGACGAAGAAGTACCAAAAAAAGAAAGCCCTATAAGAAGAAAAAGTGCAATAAGAACAGTATTTCTTTCATCCATAACACGACCTCTTTTCTATAAAAGATTTGTCTCTCTCAGTTTATATAATTTGTTGTTTTACTTTTCACTAGTACTACCCATTTTCGGTCATGAGAAATATAATTCAAAAGCAGAATATTCAATGGAACAAATGTTTATATACAACAAGAAGTTTATCAAGAAAAGAAGTTTATCAAGAAAAGAGGTGATACAGAAGTGATCAAATGGGAAGAATCGAAAAAAAATAAGACATTATTCGCTGCCCTCAAAAAAAAGGAAGATAGAGAATGAACAGCGAAGAAAAAGGAAAGTTAACACGTCAGTTATATGACGCACTCGATATAGAGGAAATAGAACAAAGCTAAGATTTAATTCTTTCTTGTAACGCTCCATATAAAAGAGGAAGAGCAACAGTCGTATCTAAAAAAACATCAACAAAAGTTCCTTTTGGGTTCATCTTACCCCAACTAATACCTTCTTTAAGAGAAGCACCAGAGCTTCCTCCAAATTCTGCACGGTCCATAGTCACTTGAACACCAAAAGAAGCACTCTGCGGAGAAAATTGCATCGCCTGCTGAATAAAATTCTTAGGAACACCCCCTCCTAAGTAAAAAACACCTGTCTTTTGAGAAGTCCAAGCAATATCCATAATATCCTTCATATCCTCAAATGCATCAACATGAATTTCTTTACCTTTCGCCTTTCGTCCATAAATCATAAGTCCAATACCAGAATCAGCCAAAGCAGGACAAAAAAGAGGTATGTTTTCTTCATAAGCCACACGTAAAAGAGAATTTTTATCCGTAACCTTGCTTCCAATAAGAAAAATCAACTCACGAATTGTCTTCGCCGTACAAAAAACATCCCAATGCTTCTCAAAAAAATCCTCCATCGCTTCATATACCCTATTATTCATATAACTATCCCACATCCTATCCTTTCCTTGTTTATGTAATGTCGCATCGTCACCATCATGTCGACCAATTTCGTGAGGAAAACCGAGAGCTTCGGCTAAATCATGAGTCAAAGTAGCTCCAGTTGTAACAAACACATCCACATACTTCTTTCGTAACATATCGACAAGAATAGTTCTCATGCCGCCAGGAATTAACGCGCCTGCTTGCCCAAAAAAAACAGTACATTTCTTATCTTGAATCATCTGTTCAAGGATATCTGCTGCTTGAGCAAGTCGTCCGCATCCCATTACACCAACAGAACGCATAGAAATCAGTAATTCATTAATTGTCATTCCATTACGAATAGATAATTGATGAACAGGTTTCATAGAAGAAAAACGAAGAGAAAAACTTTATAAAGATGCTGTTATTTTACGGTTCTTTGGTGCAAACCTATGAGTTTTTTACCAAGATATGCCAAGATTCTAGCATATGTTTCAATAGCTATGATTCTATTTCTTCTTACTTGGTTAATTTATATAATCTCTTTTTCCGGTGAAGAAAGTAGCGTTCTTGCTCTCCTATTTTTTCTATCTTATGCAGGAGCTATTCTTGGAATGTGGATCCTTGGATTTTTCAATAAATGGTTAGTAAGCAAGAAGATAAAATGGTTGCCTAATTTTATTTCTGTAGTAGGTTTATTTAGTATACTAACAGCTTCTTTATGGCCCGTTTATGAATATATTAGAAACGGTCCCACCATAGGAGCTACACCGCTGAGTTGGGAAAGTTTGAAGGGCCATATTATCGGATGGCAAATCCCATTTTTGATTATTATTGCTTATTTTGTTGTGTCCCTAATCCTTATAAACAAAAATAATAATCACTATGATTATCAATTCGGAAATAACAAAAATGCTTGAGGGGATACTGTTCTTTACTCAGAGTCGTCTACTTTAGTGTAAATTATGGGATTCGTAACAGTTGAAAATCATGACGGAGAAAAAGCCTATATCCTATAAAAGTCAGACACTTTCGAGTTCTTTTTTTATTTCTTTTAATATGGGATCGAAACAAGCATGCGCAATTGAGATTGCATCTTCTGCCTCTGCCTTCGTAGGAATATAACCATAATAGTTTATGTTGTGACGCAATTTTCGCAAGCTATCAATAAGTTTTATAGGTCGTTTAGTTTCTACTCTCATTGTTTCAAGTTCTTTTATTTGTTCTACATGGTCTTGCGAAACTATTCCCTTTGAGACAAGTCGAGCATCACCGAGCATACGAAAACTTTCGTAAATATTTCTTATAATATTAAAAGCAGATTCATCTGTAACTGATTGTTTAAGTGTGAATTGCATTTCTCTTTCAGCAGCATTTACAATACTGAGAGCATTCTTTTTGTCATGATGTTTTATCCTATTATTCATGTTCTAACCTCTAAAAATCCATCTAGAACAATTCCATTAGCAATATTAGCAAAGAGATTTAAATCCACTTTGTTTCGTGAAAATACATGAACATTAACAGGAACATTCTTCTTATACCCGAGCTGTTCAATAATTCCTAAACGAGTCACTCGAAAATGTTCATTACCAACAACTTCAATCGCTATGTCAATGTCGCTTTCTTCTACATCAGTTCCCCAACGATAACTTCCGAATAAGATAATTGCTCGAGAAGAAGGGATCGATTTATATATTGCGTCCAATATTCCCGATTCGTAGATAGTATTGAGATTATAAGGAATTTTTTTTGTAACAAAATAAGGGTGTTTTTGGTTAGCAGATAAAATCCATGCCTTTCCAATAGTGTCTCTATGGAGAAATTGTATACGCACTAATGACTCAATAACATGTTTTGTAGCTGTTTTAGAAGATTTAATATATCTAGATAAATCTGTAAGTCCTATTTTTGTTCTCGGATAAGCGTAAAACCACGCTAAGCACTTATCAGGAGTTCTTTCTAACTCATCAATTTTTACATTTTTTAATAAACGTTTTTCTTGTTTCATACTAATGAATATTTCTAGAACTATATAAGCTTTTCTATTACTATATAATCATTAAAAAGCTCAAATGAACTTTATTGGAACTATATAATTTCTCAATATCGGCCACCATTTAGAAACTCACATCTCTTCAGGAGCCTCGATGCCAAGTAAAAATAAACCGTTTGCCAAAACTCGTTTCGCAGAAGAAACCAATATCAAACGAGCATCACGTACTTCTTTCTCAGCCTGTAACACAGGATTATGAGAATAAAAAGTATTAAACGCTTTCACAAGATCAAGTAAGTAAACAGCAATCAAAGAAGGTTTATATTCATGCGCTGCCTTCATCACAAGAGCAGGAAACTTCTCAAGATGTTTAATAACCTCATAATCAACAGCATTAAAACAAGCATAATCAATTTTTGACGGTACGCGTGTTTTTTTTAAAAGAGAGCAACATCGAGCATGCGCATACTGAACATAAGGTCCAGTATCACCCTCAAAATTAATACTCTCTTTTGGATTAAATAAAATATCTTTAGAAGGATCAATTTTTAAAATAAAAAACCTCAAAGCTCCTAAGCCGATCACACGAGATCGTCGCTCAATTTCTTTTTTTGCTAAGTGCGTATAACGACGAGTAACTTCGCCACGTGCTAAGGAAATCATCTGTTCGAGGAGATCATCAGCGTCAACAACAGTACCTTCACGAGATTTCATTTTTCCTTCAGGCAGATTCACCATGCCATATGCAAGATGATAACAATTTTTTGCAAAGGGTTGATCTAACTTCTCGAGAAGAGAAAAAAGAACCTTAAAATGATAAATTTGTTCATTGCCAACAACATAAATCATCTGGTCCATATGAAACTCATGATAACGTTTAAGAGCCAAGGAAAGATCCTGAGTAATATACACAGACGTTCCATCAGCACGTAAGAGCACTTTTTCATCTAATCCTTCACGAATAAGATCAACAACAATAGCGCCTTCCTTATTTTTAAAAAAAATGCCTTTGTGTAATCCATCAAGAACTAATTTTTTGCCATCCTGATAATGTTCACTTTCATAATATGCTTTGTCAACAGTAAAATCAAGAAGCTTATACGTTTCCTTAAATCCCTTCAAAGCCCAAGTATTCATTTTTTTCCATAGCTGCACTGTTTTTTTATCATGATGTTCCCATTTCAGTAAAAGTTCTGCTGCCTGTTGTTCTAATGCAGAATTCTCTTGTACTTTCGTATTGTACAGAACATAATATTTACCAACAAAATGATCTGATTTTATATCTGGATTTTTATTCTTCCCATAAAGTTGGTAAGCAAGCATCGATTTGCTAATATGAATGCCTCGATCATTAATAATATCCACAATAAAAACACGATGTCCTACAGAACGTAAAAGTCGCTGAAGAGAAACACCAAGAAAAATATTTCTCAAATGGCCTAAGTGCAAAGGTTTATTCGTATTAGGCCCGGGACTTTCAACAAGAATAGTTTTTTTTTGTTTAAGAGTAAGAGAACCATAACGATCTTTCTCTTTCATAATTTTCGTAAGAACCTGTTGCGAAAGAGAAGGTTTGTCAACAAAAAAGTTAAGGTAGGGTCCCTTTGCTTCAACATGAAATTGTTTTTGCAATTGCTTCTGCAAGTCAAGAGCAATAGCTACAGGATTCTTCTTAAATTCTTGAGCAAGAGAAAAGCAAGGAAAGGCATAATCTCCAAGAGAAGAATCAGGAGGAATCTCAAGCACGATATCTCTCTGGAGAATTTTTTTCAAAGCATTCTTAATCTTCTGTTCCATCCTAAACAAAATAACAACGAATTATATAAAACTAACTCTTCACGCACGCATCCGCATTCTGCACAACATCACGAACACACGTATATCCAGAACCGCAAGAAACAACAGTACTAGAAACCTGATAAAAACCACCATAATGACCTTCAGTACAGTAATATTCCCTAATCTGATGCAGATTATCCTGGCAACGATCATTAAACGTGCCAATATCTGATTTAATATAACCAGGAGTATACGGTCGAATGCCCTGATCTGAATCAGTACAGAAGCGTCGGCTTACATCAACAACATCACCGCTAATATTCGTCTCATAATGCAAAAGAAAAATAGCAAAAACAAAAAGAATAAAAAAAACAAAGAAAGAGTTATTATGCATAATTAATAACAGGCGCCGCTACTACATCGCATGCCATCTCTACACCATTCATAAGAGAATTTTCTTACATTACCTTCACAATAATTCTCCAAAACGCGCATGCCATCGCCGCCACTGCAACGATCAGTATATTCTTTCACGCTAGCACCAGTAGTTGTCGTTACAGAACCACTAACAAAGACATCATATCCATCAGAATCAGTGCAAGATTCAACACCACGAGAACCGGTATTGACAGATTGTCCTGTGAGAACTTTTGTACCTGAAAAACTACTAATCAAAAAAAGTGCAGCAAGCACAATAACAACAAATAAAAGAAGATTCTTTTCTTGCATACTCTATTCACCTCTCTTTTTTATTTTAAAACTTTTTCAGCAGGAGTTAAATTTTTCCAACACGCATCAAACAAATTCGTCAATGCCGTTGCAAAAAAAGGCGTATTCACCCATACACCTACATCATAAGTTGGATGAACTTGTTCATCATCTAACATCATAAACATAAACTCTTTATCATCAATGACGCAAAAACGTGCATTCACTGCCTTATTATCACGTACCTCGGCAAACTTCATGACATCTCGCACAGCAGATTCATTCTCCTTAGTAATCGGCGCAGCAATACGTATCTTCACACCTTTTTTAGATAAACGTTCCAATTCAGATTTCATAGCTTCAACTTTGCGGACAAGTCCTTTATTCGTCGTCATAAACGTAACACTTTTCTTTGCATTCTTTACCAAAAGTTCCATATGTGTATAGAGATTATGCCTCCCCCGTATCGCTCCAGAAAGATCTGAAGGTTCAACAAATTCTATACCTTGTTTATGTAATAAGTTTAATTCACGTAAAACATCAGTCTCTCGTAATTTTTCTAAACGACCAACACGTTCTTCAGCATCAAGTCGAACAAATTTTTTAACACGTTCAACAACTTCAACAGGGTTAACAGCCAGATATTTAATTGGCTTTCCTAATTTCATAACAACAAATCCCTTCTTCTCTAAAGATTCAAGAACATCATAAGCCCTACTACGAGGAACATTACCAATATCAGAAAGTTCACCTGCAGTAGAAACACCTCTCGAGAGCAAAGCAGTCCAAATACGGACCTCATAAAGATTTAAAGCAAAATGTTGACGTAACTTAGCCAAAAAATCATCTTTGACGATCATGAATATAGCCTCCCAGGCAATAAGCCACCCTCTTTTTTTATATAATAATGGTTATATACTATGACTACTAAAATATACATCTCTTGTTTTTCACTTCAAAGAGTATATTACTAGGTTGTAGCACTATGCTCCTATTTAAATATTATTATCCTCAAAAACCTATTTTTTCTGGCGCTTATACAAACGTTGTACATCTTCAAGAGTATTTGCGTCGTTTGCTCCCTTTTCCATATTACGTAAACAATGAAAACGAGGAAATCGCAATGCAAACCCGCTAGAATACGTAGGACTCTTTTGTATTTCCTCATAATACACTTCAATAACAACATGAGGAGTAAGGATAACTTGTTTTCCTTGTTCACGAATAATAAATGGTTTCAGGAGATGAGTAAGTTCATGAAAAGAAACACCTTCTTCACTTTTTTCCTTAATACCCGTGCCCAACATGCCACACGATAAAAAAGAATCGCCATGTTTACAACCAAGAACAAAACTGCTTAAAACGCCAACACGTTTTCCCGTTCCCCATTCCGCGCCAATAATAACAAGATCGAGAGGTTCTAACGTCGTCTTTAACTTCACCCACCCCTCAACACGCCTTCCTGGTTGATAATGTGCATCAAGTTTCTTAAAAATCAGTCCTTCATTTCCTGAAGTTAATGAACGCTTGAAAAAAATACGTGCTTTTTTTTCATCACTCGTAATAAGTTTTTCAGTAAGTTTTATCGTATACTTGACTGGCGTAATAATGCGTTCCAAAAGCTGTCTTCTTTGTTCTTGCGTCTCATGAAATAAATCTTTTCCATTATAATGAAGAATATCAAAAATATTAATCTCAACAGGAAACTTTTTCGCAACTGCTTCAATATCATACTTTCGTTTAATACGTTGTGAAATACTCTGAAAAGGTAAATATTTTTTCGTTTTTGGATCATACCCGACAAACTCCGAGTCAAGGATGCAATCTGCAGCGTGAACGTATTGTAAAAGAGAGGGAATAACTTCTTTAAATTGAGAAGTAACATTTTCCATCTTTCGTGTGAATAACCATATCTGTTTACCTTTACGATGAATGCCAACACGAAATCCATCAAGCTTATATTCCAAAAGCGCGGGTTTTCCAACAGCTTCAAAGGCAGAACGAATATCTTCTGCTTTGATAGCTAACATCAGTTGAACAGGTCTTCCAACAGTCAACGTAATCTGTCCAAGTTTGTTTCTCTTCGCACGTCGTGCAACATCACCAAAATCCAAAAGAATATCAAACGCACGTTCAACATCTTTCACAGGAACATCATAAGTAGATGCAAGGGAGTCGCGCATAACACCATCTGCAACACCAATGCGCAAATCCTCCAAAACAGTACGAACAATAAACCTTGCTTCCACATTTTTAGCAGAAGTGAGTAATTCAGAAACAAGATCAACTTTTCTTCCTACAGTACCTTTGCCCTCAAGAGAAGAAAGTTTAGAAAGATTATCAAAAACATGCTGCACAGTTAATCGTAAAGAAATTAAAGTTGTCTGTTTCTTTTTTGCAATGAGCTCTTCAGTAACTTTACCCAGATCACCAACAGTTTTCCATTTTTTTTCAACATCATGCTCAGAAACACCAGTAGCTTTGCTAATACATTTCAAGATTAATCTAGAACTCATGCCTATTTCTCTTTGGTCATAGTGAGGAAATATCTTGCCTTGAATGAGATAAATAACCTGAGCAAGGTCAGCATCACCACATATTTTCAAAAAGCGGGAAATAATCGCTACTTTTTCTAATCGCTTTGTTGTACGTTCAAGTTCAGAATAGAGGTCAACAAGTTGAGAGTAGTACATAATGCAACAATCTTTAAATATCTCAATAGTTTAAATAAGTTTACATGAACATTGACGAAATGATGCATTCAAGGCATAGCATACGAGAATACCAAAAAAAAGAAGTGGATAATGCAATAATAGGTCAAATTCTTGAATCTGTAAAACACGCTCCTTCTTCAGGAAACATTCAAAACTGGAGAATAGGAATAATAAAAGATAAAGAAAAAAAAGAGAAAATAGCAAAGTCATGTCTGGATCAGTTATGGATGAGCCAAGCACCAGTGTTCCTTGTAATCTGTTATGATGAGAGAAATATAAAAGTGCTTTATCCAAAAAACCATGAAGAATTTTCAATACAGAATACAGCAATAATGTCCTCTTATATCATGCTAAAAGCAACTTCACTAAATCTAGGAGCATGTTGGATAGGCATACCAAAAAAAGAAGAAATACGAAGCATACTAAAATTGCCAGATTATATAATCCCTTCAGTAATTCTCACCCTAGGGTATCCAACAGGAGAATACAAAAAAACAACGAGAAATAAAGTACGAGAAATGATTTTCTTTGAAGAATTTGGAAAAAAACAAATTGATGTATCCCTATTCCCATTATCAAAGCATATTCATAAACTAAAAGATAGAATAAAGGCTCAAAAAAGAGTTAATTGATTCGGATCTTCTTTTTCAGTCGAACGTCCAATAGTGCACAAACCAAAATAAATAAAATCATCTCTTCCAACACTCAAAAAATGTTCGAGATCACGAGCCGCTGATTCAGCTTCCTGAGAATCAAGGTTCATAACTTACCAGAAGAACGATAAATAATTTAAGCTGATTGTAATTGCGGAGTATATTTCAAAATAGCTTCTTTTGCTCTCTTTTTACCTTCGTCAACTATTCTTCCAATTTCTTTAACATTTTGGGCACTTTCTTCTCTTAATTGATTAATTGTTTGAATAGATTCTTCCTGGTAACTTACAATTGCGTCAACTAACTTTTGAACTGATTGAGGATTGTAAACAGAACCATATCCTGCTTTTAATGCTGCTCT
>CAYIBE010000002.1:0-21056 GCA_964361555.1 Candidatus Woesearchaeota archaeon
CTTAGAAAAATGGAACCTTCAGATTCCAGTCGTAGTGTTCGAAGTAGACATGGAAGTACTTCATGCAATTGTCATGCCATCGATTTCCGCTAGTCTAGGACTAGTGGCGTAACCGCAAAGCAGAAGCTATTTCTATTTGAAAAACAAAGAAAAAGCAAACCAACTGAATAAAATAACTCCTAAAAGTTGAATAAGAATCATTCTCCAATTTTGCATCTTAGTTACTTTTAAGTCTTTGTATAATTGATTTCTTAAATTAACCCTGTATATGACTCTTATCAAAAGCAATAAAGCAAAAGGAAACAAAATCACAAAAAATTTTTCAAGATTAAAAAGAACAATAAAACCTATAAACCCAATAGCTATTGCAAAGTTTCCCCATGGTCTTAAGGTAATTTTCAACTGTTCAGTCTCCTTTGGATGAAAACCATATAATATTCTATAAAACCTTAAAGCAAAATCTGGAAAAAATACTGAAACAACTCCAGTTATTGCATGATAAAGTGAAAACAAAAATAGATAAGAAATTGTAAGGCTGTTAAGTATAGATTCCATTTTAACCATTTAAATTAGATAATGAGAATGTTATCAATTCTACTTTTTTGATCTCGGCATGAATATTGCCAAACCGATAGCTAAAATAGTAATCGGAATTACAGTTAACATATTTCTAGCCATAGTTGTTCCAAACGCTTCATTCAACAGACCAAAGAACGCTAACCTATTAAATACTCTTATTGCAAAAAAGCAAACAGCTGCCCAAGCTAATACACCAAACTGATATGGCTTCTTAGCAACAAATGCCATCATAATTCCCATTAAAATCATATATGCCGATATAAATTTAGCAAGAACAAAAAACTCTGCACTACCGCTTGCAGTAACTCCAAAAACAGACTGAGCAACAGAAACAATAACTGAATCCGGAGCAAAGATACCGATTAATCCTAGAATAAGATGATAAATGGAAACAATCCATGCCAAAATAACAAAAATTTTAACAGATGTTTTTTGATCCATTTTACCCTCCTTTATTAGAATATATAGATAATTTTAATTTATAAACATTTCGGATTAATTTTTTCTAAACTGTTTTTCTTTAATATTACAAAATTTATGAAGTTGGTACTTTTTTCTAATTTTTGAAGAAAGTTTTAACTTGCCCATTGTTATTACTCCAAAAAAATCTCTGTCATAAGATAACCCTAACTGATGACCCTGATTTTCTTTTTTTGAAGGGTCAATGTAAGTTCCAAAAACTCTGTCCCATATAATGGCATAATTAGAATAATTTCCACACAAATCTACTGTATGATGAATCTCATGTTCTTGAGGAGAAGTAAGTCCAAAGAACTTAAATGTGTGATACATCCACCATTGGTTCATAAAAAATTCTGAATGCGTAACAGCGAGAATTACCGTCTGTATTAAGATTACGCCATAAATAACTGACATGAAATTAAATCCTTGCAATCCAAATATTTTCAATAACAAAATAATGCTGGCTACTGAACCTATAACGGTCGGCAAAACAGTAATAAAAACAAATGGGCGGGTAGAGATACCTGGAAGAGCAAGAAATAATCTGTTTGGTAAATGATGATATTCGTGTGTGAAAAATAAACCCTTACTATGACTTACAAAACGATGAATAAAGTAGTCCCAAAGTCCAGAAATATAAAAAGTAATAATTCCAATAGAGATTAACACTAATATAGACGAGCTATAAATTTCTAGATTAAAAGCATTAATATCCGGGGTAATATATTTAAACCAATTAACAATAATTTCAATTTTTGGGATGAGTGCAATACCTGCAAACTGAATAATACCATATAGAAGTATAATTCCAAAAACAAATAAAGAAGAGCGAAATTTTAATCTCTCCCTATTTTTATCTCTATGAATATAAGCGTGTATAAAATCAAAAGCTAGAAATACAATTTGTAATCCTATTAAGACAATTAAATAAACCGACAGCTTCATAGACAAGACTATTATTCTACAATTAAAAAGCCTTTCTTTAAAGAAATCTTCCGTTAAATTTTTCGGACCATCCAACTGAGAGTTTAGAACAGATGGTTTAACGTTGCCAATCTTTTTTCCTTTGGATTGGGTTTCTTCAAAATAAATATCTGAAGCTCTTTTCCCATTAGTGGGGTTTATTAGCAATAGGGTTCACTCCACATTTCACCTAGAGAAGCTTATGAGAACTTGTATTACAAAAAAGATAGCTATTTATAGCACCATTTTATCTTTAAAGCTATGAAAATAGCTCTAGTATCTCCAAGAGGTCCGTTGTACAGACATAAAGGTGGAATATGGAAAAAGTCCTTACGATACGCACCGTTAACACTCACGACATTAGCTTCTTTAGTACCTAAGGAGTTACAAGCAGACGTTAGCCTCTATGATGAAGGAATACGAGATATCCCTTTTGATCTCGATGCTGATTTGATTGGTATTAGTGCAATTACAGGAACTGCCTCACGATCATATAAACTAGCTGATTATTTTAGAAATAAAGGCATCACCGTTGTATTAGGGGGGGTCCACCCCACACTTATGCCTGAAGAAGCTGCAACTCATGCAGACAGCGTTGTAGTCGGGTATGCTGAGCAAACATGGCCACAATTGCTTAACGACTTCAAAAATAAAATACTGAAGAAGAGGTATGTCGCGAAAAATGTTGATCTTTCCAATCTTCCTTTTCCAAGAAGAGACATGCTTCCTAAAAAGAGTTATTTAACTATGAATACCATGGAAGCAACACGAGGATGCATTCACAAATGTGAATTCTGTGTCATTAATACTGCTTGGGGTAATAAGCTTTTGCAAAAACCTATAGAAGATGTTGTTAAAGAAATCCAATATATGAAAGTAAAGAAACTTATTTTTCTTGATTTAAACCTTATCGCTGATGTAGAATATGCTAAAAAACTTTTTAGGGCACTTATCCCTCTCAAGATAAAGTGGTTTGGATTAACCACGGTACAGATAGCATGGGATGATGATCTCCTAAATCTAGCTGCTCAAAGCGGTTGTGGCGGTTTATTGCTCGGCCTTGAATCACTTTCCAGAGATACATTGCGACAGACGTTCAAGTCATTCAATTCATTTAAAGATTATTCATATGTTATTCAACAACTCCATAAAAAAGGTATTGCAATTATGGGCTGCTTTGTTTTTGGGCTTGACGGCGATGATCAGAGTGTTTTTCAACGAACCGTTGACTTTTGTATAGAACATAATGTTGATTTGCCAAGATACTCCATATGTACGCCATTTCCAAACACACCACTTTTCAATCGATTAAAAAAAGAAAACAGAATTTTGACGGAGGATTGGAGTTTATATGATGGACAACATGTTGTTTTCAAGCCAAAACAAATGAGTGTTGAAGAATTATATAATGGAACGCAGTCGGCATGGAAAGAAACATATTGTTATGGATCTATATTTAAAAGATTGTCTCGTGCACGTTTGCACCTAAAACATATTATACCAGCAAATATAGGCTATAGATTTTACGCACATAATCTGTCTAAATTTTATACTTGTGACGCAATAAATTTGTGAGATGATAGGATGCGACTAACTTTAATACATCCCAGTATAGGAAAGAAAAGGAATCAAAAACAATATATTAAAACATGGTTAATGGAGCCTCTTGCTCCTGCAACTATCGCAGGGCTCACACCCAAAGATGTAGAGATTAAGTTTTATGATGATCGATTAGAGGAAGTCCCTTATGATGAACCGACAGATCTCGTCGCTATGAGCGTTGAGACCTATACAGCAAAACGTGCTTATCAAATAGCTTCAGAATATAGAAAAAAAAATGTACCTGTTATTATGGGCGGATTTCATGCGACACTTATCCCAGAAGAAGTGATTGAATATGCAGAAAGTATTGTTGTTGGGGAAGCAGAAAATATCTGGGGAGAACTTATAGAAGATTTTAAAACAGGAAATTTACAAAAATTTTATGTACAAGAAGGCAGAGCCGATTTAAGCAAAACAAGCCCGGATAGATCCATATTTCAAAGAAAGAATTATCTCCAAATAGGGCTGGTAGAGGCTGCGCGTGGGTGTAGGTTTACTTGTGACTTCTGTGCAATACAAACGTTTTTTAAAAATACCCAAGCTGCAAGACCGATTGAGAGTATTATAAGAGAAATCAAAGAAATACAAAAAGATCTCATTTTTTTTGTAGATGATAATCTAGTGAGTAATCCTGTATGGACGAAAGAATTTCTCAAAGCATTAGTACCTCAAAAAATACGTTGGGTAGGTCAAGCGAGCATTAATGTCGCATTCGATAAAGAGATTCTACATCTGCTTAAAGAAAGCGGATGTTTTGGTCTTTTAATTGGCTTTGAAACTTTAAACACAAAAAACCTTCGCACCATGAATAAACTTTTTAATACGATGAGTGGTGGTTTTGTAGAGGCCGTCAAGAATTTAAGATCTTACGGGATAAGACTTTATCCTACATTTATATTCGGTTATCCAGAGGATGACTTAAACTGTTTTAGAGAGACTGTTGACTTTGCAAAAAAACAAAAATTTCTTATCACTTCTTTTAATCATTTAACACCATTTCCTGGAACCCCATTATACAAAAGATTAGAGAATGAAAATAAATTAATTTATGAGAAATGGTGGCTTGATGATAAGTATTCTTATGGCGAAGCTCCATTAAAAATAGATTTTCTTACCCCAGAACAAATAAAGGAGAATTGTATACATATAAGAAAATCATTTTATAGTATGCCTTCGATAGTAAAGAGAGCGTTTGACAGGGTTAATTGTAATGATAGCTTCTCTTTAAAAACCTTTTTTATTTTGAATATGATGTTCAGGAAAGAAGTAAGTGAAAGAGAGGGATATCCATTGGGAGACGAGTCTTATCAGGGAAGTTTACTCAAAGCGAGGCATAGTGATACAAGAACGTATGCAGAATGGCTACAAGGAAGTTATAAAAATAAGAATGTAATGGAAGTCGTAGTGAAATCATAACCTTTGCTTAGAAACATGGGCAGCAATTACACTTTTTTTATATGTAAAGAAACTGATAACGAGGAGATCCTTTCACTATTAGAATCAAACCCCTTGGGTAATAAATTACAATTAATTTATACAGCAAGACCTTCTTATTTTGAGGCACAGAAACATCTTGGAAAGAGATTTTTTGTTTTGGGAGCAAGGGATGAGCACGGAAAGCTCGTTGGAATAGGAACTATCTGTGTGCAAAAGAGATACGTGCAAAAAAAGCTTCTGAACATTGGTTATTTATCGCATATGCGTGTTGACAGGAACCATAGGGGTAGAGGTATAGCTTCTATGGGTATCAACCATCTAAGAAAAATTCGTAAGCACCTTGGAGTCGATCTCTTCATGACATCGCTCTTATTGGATAATAAAAAAGCAGTTTCTATTCTTACTAAAAAAAGAAAGAATTATCCTAATCTTTTTCCCGTAGGAGATATCTACACTAAACTTATCTCCTTGAGATGGTATAACCCAGTTACATCCCCACCTTACGCTATCTCGGTACAAAAATATCTAGATATAAAAGGCATAAGAACATTTTTAGAAAAACATCAAAAAGAAAAAAACTTTTTTCCATATTTAGATATTCTAGATCATGATAACAAAACATACGTCATCGCAAAAAAAGAAGAGAAAATTGTTGGTCTTTTATCGCTTTGGGATCAAAGTCATTTTAAACAAGTTATTATTAACAACTATACGCTTAGCATATCACTTTGGAGATTCTTATTTAATCTTCGAGCGTTTGTTCAAAGAACAGCTTTTTTCCCATCTAAAAAAGAATCTTTACAATTTCTATCAGTTAGTAACATAATCGTTGAAAATAATGATCCAGACATACTAAATGCAATGTTACAATTTACTACAAATTTGTATGATAAAAAGATGCCTTTTATAGTGATTGGATTTCATACGTTAGATCCTCTAGTTGCAGTACTCAAGAATTATCAAGGCATTAGTTATAAAAGTAAGCTTTTTATAGTGTCTTGGGACGACATTACTCATCTAAGATACAGTCTAAAAAACAAAATTTTTTATCCTGAAATTGCAATCTTATGATAGAACAAATAAAAACTGGTTTAGAAGCGCACATTTCTGCTAGAACAGATATAACTCTTCAAGAAAGAGATAGAATGTTTTCATTATTAGGCGATTATTTTGATGGTTATCGAAGATCAAATTTTGAGAGAGATCTCGATGAAAAGCATGAGGTATTGTTTTTACGGAACAAAAACGGAGATATTCAAGGATTTACGACAATTCTGTTTCTCGAAACTAAAGTAGATGAAGAGAAAGTTAGAGGGATCTTTTCTGGTGATACTATTGTTAGTAAAGAATATTGGAATGAAAATACGCTTGCAAGAGAGTGGTCAAGGTATATGCTTGAAGTTGCTGATAGATCTAAAGAACGATTGTTCTGGTTTCTTATATGTTCTGGCTTTAGGACTTATAGATTCCTTCCAACATTTTTTAAAGAATTTTTCCCTCGCTATGAAAGATTAACACCTAATTTTGAACAACAAGTATTGGATACTTTCGCGGCAATAAAATTTCCAGGAGAATATAATCCTAAGACTGGTTTAGTTACTTTTGGAAGCTCAACTGAAAGATTGAAAGAAGGCATAGGAGAAATTACACAAGAAAGACTTAGCAACCCCAATATTAATTACTTTGTAACGAGAAACCCAAACCATGCTCAAGGTGCTGAACTTGCTTGTCTTACAGAGATCTCAAAAAGAAATTATAAACCATCAGCATTAAGAAGATTTGGTATAGAGGTCTAATATCTCTTTAGAATATAATGATTCGGTTCATGAATAAATGTTTAGTGCTTTCTTCAAAAATAGCTAGTATCTCGTTTTTCAGATCTATTATACGCGTCAGGAAAAAACAGGAAAAGATACTTTTATCTCTATTGCAAAAAAATGCAGATACTTTTTATGGCAGAAAGTATGCTTTTAGAACAATCACTAATATTAATGATTTCCAAAAAAAAGTTCCTTTAACAACGTATGATGATTACAAAACCTACATTGACCACATCTCAAAAGGAGAAAAAGATATTTTAACAAAAGAAAAGGTGTTGATGTTTGAGCTATCGAGTGGTTCTGTCACGACGACAAAATTGATTCCCTACACAAAAAGTCTGAAAAAAGAATTTCAGAAGGCAATAGCAACATGGCTATATGATCTTTATACAAAAAGAAAACTTTTGCAGCAAGGAAGGGCTTATTGGTCAATAACACCTGCACACCAACAACAAAGAACAGAGACAGGAATCACTATTGGTTTCGAAGAAGATAGTGCTTATTTCGGTTTTTTAAGAAAGCATATTATTGATTCTATCATGAGTGTTCCGAAAGAAGTAAAAAACATTCAAGACTTCGATACTTTTCGTTATGTTACTTTTTTATTTCTTCTAAGAGATAGAAACATAAGTTTTATTTCTATATGGAATCCAACTTTTTTGTCGATTTTATTGGAGATATTTGATAAGAGACAAAAAGAATTAATTATGGATATAGAAAGAGGAACGCTTAGTTCAAACCTAAAGCTTGAAAATGGATTACGAAAGAAACTCGAAATATATCTTAAAAAAGATAAAAAAAGAGCTTATGAAATATCAAGGATTGTTGTAGAGCAACATCAAGCAAAAAGTCTATATGAACTACTTCTTCCACAACTACAGATGATAAGTTGTTGGACTGACGCTCATGCAAATGATTACTTATATACTATTCGAGATTTGTTTCCGCATGTAGAAATTCAAGGAAAGGGACTTATTGCAACGGAAGGTATAATCTCTTTTCCTCTTTTTGGCGAAAAAGCTCCTATTCTTGCTATTAATTCTCATTTTTATGAGTTTATAAGCATAACAACGGGCGAAATTAAACTAGCGCATGAGTTAATACAACATCAGAAATATGGTGTAGTTATAACAACGGGAGGAGGACTTTATCGATATCAATTACACGATCTTGTTGAAGTTGTTGGATTTAAAGAGCAGGCACCACTTTTGAAATTTATAGGAAAACAAGATCATATTTCTGATTTATTCGGTGAAAAAATAAATGCTTTAACTGTAGCAGATATTTTTAAAAAGCTTCTTGAAAAACATAGAATACATTCAACGTTCTATATGTTAGCACCACAGAATCAAGACAAAAAAACATTTTACACAATATATCTTCAGAGTCAAAAAAAGTATCCTAAAAAGTCTCTTATCCGGTTTAGAGACGATTTCGAAAAAGAACTAAGGAAAAATTTCCATTATGATTATTGTAGAAAGATACATCAGTTATACCATTTGCAGCTTTTTTCTATAGAAGCAGATGCTTACACAGTGTATATAAAAACACACCGAGAACATAATTATAAAGTAGGTAATATTAAACCGTTAGTTTTAGGAAAGGACTTTGCATGGTCAAAAAAATTCAGAGGAGGGGTCGTTGAATAAAATGGTCACTTTACGGTCATTTATCACAAAGCTACATTTTCCTTTATTTTCTTGCATAGGAATTATTAAGGGATTACATAACATACCTAAGAATATACCTTTCCTTCTTGCTTCAAATCATCCTTCAAGATTAGATCCTTGTTTATTGTATCTACTCCTCTATAAATATGCAAACATCGAGATACATTTTCTTACAACCGAAGAGTTATACCATAAATTATTATTAAAGAAATATTTAGAATTTTTTAATGCTATAAAAATTGAGGAAAGCGATAGGGCTAAATCAGTTGAACAGGCTATTAAAGTTCTTCATAAATGCGGAGTTGTTGGCATTTTTCCAGAAGGACAGCGAAGTAACCTGAATAATCCACGAATAAAGACCGGTGTTGCTCGAATTGCTTTACAAGCAGAAGTACCAATTGTTCCAGTCAGATTGCTTGATAAAAAATCCATATTTTTTAAAAGATTTGATGTTGTTATAGGAAAACCTTTACGACTAAATAAATATTATATGAAGAAAAAAGATCCTAAGGTATGGAAGAGTATTGCTGAAAAGTCCTATAAAGTAATTATGTCATTATCTTAAATTATTTGTATGTGTTTAGGCTCCCAAAAATAGAAACATTTTTAAATTAAGTAAGGTGAGAGTTATCTATATTTTCTGAAAAGAATGAACCAAAAAAATCTT
The DNA here is from genome assembly GCA_964361555.1 of Candidatus Woesearchaeota archaeon. Taxonomy (GTDB): domain Archaea; phylum Nanobdellota; class Nanobdellia; order SCGC-AAA011-G17; family JACPIM01; genus CAYIBE01. The sequence goes on from CAYIBE010000002.1 coordinate 9,201, forward strand.
GTGATAATCCCTAAATCATGGACGATCCCTAGGGATAAAGAAAAAAACCAAGGAGTATCTTCTCTCATTATAGAAGGGGTGGCTAAAGAATAAAGAATGACCACGATAACTGATCCTGACCCACGGCAACGGGTATCACTCGAAGAAAAAATTACTGAAATAGGAAAAGCTATTGAAAGAAGAAAATTTATTGAGATAGGACTAAGAGTACCACACCAATTTTTTGTTACCTCGGGAATAGGAGAAAGCGATTTGACTCATCACGCAGGTTCATATCATGATGCATTAATTGATGCAAGAATAGCGGAGTTTAATCATATTGATTATTCTTCAATATTGCCAGGCATAGCAGAAGATATTGGACAAAAACCAGAAGGTCTTATTCACGGATCAGTTATGGAGGGAATATCTGCTGTCGCAAACGTAAGGAAAGGAGAAAGAGGAACAGCAGGTATTATTTATTCTTGGTTAATTAATAGACAAACAAGAAAAAGGTTTGGGGGACTCGTATGTGAATACAATGGTTCAAAAACAGAAGATGAAGCAAGAGAAATGCTATTTGGCAACTTGCAAGAATTATATACAAATGGATTTTCAGAAAAATACGTATTAGAAGATCCATTCTTAATTACAAGATCTATTATTTCAAAAAAAGAATATGGAACAGCACTTATCAGAATTTGTTTTGTAAATCACAAAGTTCCTATTTTAAGCAAACCATATCACCGAAAGCGATAAAGATAACGTTCAAGATCTCTTATCATATTTTTTTCAACAATAATGCCATCATTTTTCAATAACATAATTTTTTTATTCATTCCACCAGGACTACTATAGTTCCCAACAAATCCATCAGAGCAAACAACCTTATAACAAGGAATTGCTACAGGATCTTTATTACATCGCATGGCATTTCCCACAGCACGATACGCTTTCGTATGAACAGCCAATGCAAGTTCTTTATATGTCGTTACTTTACCCAGAGGTACAGTACGTAATAAATCATAAACTCGTTCATTAAAGGTTTTCATACGAATCTAACCAACCAAATATCAGCATTTTTGTTTCAGAATCAAGCATCCTCGTTCCATGCCCTTTCCCAGAATATGTTTTTAAGCCGCTTCCTTTAATAAGATAGTGCAATTTTCGTGTGTCGTTAAACGATTGAATATCTTCTTCGCTAGAAATAAGAAGAACAGGAACAGTAATTTTTTTCGCATCGTCTTCTGTACGTATGCCTTTATAATTAAAAGAAGGACTTAACGCAACAACACCATCAACATGTGAAGCATATTTTAATGCAATATTGGCACCAATACTTGCACCAATGACAACAGTTTTCTCTTTTCCTAAAAAGTGATGCGCAGCTTTCACATCAAAAATCATTTTATTAAAGTCTTCTTCACTAAACTTTTTATAATTCAACGCACTTTCTCCATGTCCTCGAAAATCCAAAGAAAAAACAGTATATCCTCTTGCATGAAGCTCCTGTGCAAACTCATTCCAGATATGCCGTGTGGTAGTATACATATGAAGGAGAATAATTCCTATCTCATTCCCTTCATAAAGATCTCCAATAATCGTTACATTATCCTCAGTTTTTAATTCAACACGTGTATGATCATGCATACATTTTCACAAGAAGAACAGCAATATTAAGGTTGTGGTATCCATTCTTTTGTTGCCGCACCAACGGGTTTCAAATTATTCTGATTATCCTTTACAAGAGGGGTAATCTCGACACGAGTATACGTGCGAAGGTCTCGAGAGCCAAAAAAAATCTTAAATTGCTTAACCTCAAAAAAGTTCAAATTAAGAGATTCAGAAGGATAATCAACGCTCTTGGGAAAAGTATCAGTTAAAATAGTACCATCCGCTAACGTAACCTTTCCTATTACTTCTTCTATCATAACTTTTCCTGTATTCTCAAGAGTAACAACAAGATCACTAGTAAATAATGGATCTAACTGGATATCATGAATCTTCATCTGAACATCATCAGTCGTACGAAGAGCATCACTATCTTCTTCCGCATTCTCTGTTAAATTCTTCGTATACGTAGTACTCCAATAAAGAAAAGCGCCAGCAAGAATGATAGTAAAGGCAATAAGAACAACCGTAATAATCGGAATATCCATCCCGCCTCGTGTATCCATAAATACATGAAAAACAATGATTTTATAAAGATTGTCATAATAAACCAAGATATGGAATATGAGTTAGAATTAGAAAGAGCAGCACAAGAAATAACTAAACAAAGAGCACAGACAGTACTCATTCAGTTACCAGACGGATTAAAACCAAAAGCAACAGAAATCGCTCAATATTTGCAAGAAAAAACAGAAGCAAAGATTCTTATCTGGCTTCAGTCCTGCTGGGGATCCTGTGATTATCCAGAAATAAAAAACATTGATTTACTAATCCAATTTGGTCACGCGCCACCAAACATCCTCACACCAAGACCAGGATAAAATGATTCCTGTAAAAAAATGAAAAGTCTCATCTTTTTTGGTATCGCACTCATCATTATCGGGGTTATGATTGTTATTATTTCATCGTTCTTTACAGAAAAAACAAACATAAGGGGTGGTGGAATTATTTTTTTAGGACCAATTCCATTAACAGGTTTTGCTTCAGACAAAAAAACATTCTATCTTCTTTTTGGATTAGGAATACTTCTTTTTATCCTTTCAATAATCTTCAGAAAATTTCTCTAAAATTAACCCTTAAATCCCAACCCAAGAAAATACACTTCTTTACTGTGTTGTTTAGAAGATTGAGGTTTAATACATCGTGTTAAATGAAACTGTTTCTTCATTTTTTCCAAAAGTTTCATAGAATCAGGACCCTGAAAGATTTTCACAAGAAAATTTCCATTTTTTTTAAGGAGTTTTTGTGCTATTTGAAAAGATCGCGAACTCAATGCAAAACTACGATATTGATCAAAGGCAATATCTCCAGTAGTATGGGGAGCAACATCACTTAAAACAACATCAAATGTTCCCAAAGAAAAAACATCATCAGATAAAATATCCATAACATACGTTTCAGCACCAATCTCTGTTTTTTTAAGATCGACGCCGACAATAAAAGGAGTAATTTCTCGTGCTACTTCTAGCCATCCACCAGGCCAGCAACCAAGATCCAAAACACGAGAATTTTTTTTAATAAGATGATATTTTCTCTGAATCTCAAGAAGTTTATACGCGCTGCGAGCAAGATAACCTTCTTTTTTTGCTTTAATAGTTAATTTATCTTTTTTCACGTTTAAATAGAAAAGATACAATGCATATAAAAAGGTTTAGGAAAACTACATAAAAGAAATTTCAAACCAAATAAAAAAGATTTAATCACTCCTAGAGCTAAATTCGACAAACTTTACAATACTTTCTTACTCTTTTTACAGCAAGTTCCATCGCAGCATCTCTAGGCATTATTTTTTTTCTTTGCGATAACGACAATACTTCTCGCGTATTTTCTTTAATTTTTTTCTCAACCATTTCAAACATTTTCTTCTCAGAACCTTTAATATATTCAACGTAACTCGAAATAACGCCACCAGCATTTGCAACAAAGTCAGGAACAACGAATATGTGTTTTTTATAAAGTAGTTCTTCAACAGCAGGCGTCATAGGGATATTGCTACCTTCAACAATCATAGAAAAATTTAATCGGTTAATATCACTTTCTTTAATGAGATCAGGAAGAGCAGCAGTAACAAGGATATCTGCGCGTATATCAAGAATCTCATTTCCAGGTAAAACTTTTCCATGAGGATAAGCAGTTACTGTTCCTTTTTTTTCCTTCACATCCGCTAACATCTTAAAATCAATCCCATCCTTGCAGTAGAGAACACCACGAGAATCAGAAACAGCAACAATTTTGATGCCATGATCAGATAAATGTTTTGCAACAAACCAACCAACATTTCCAAATCCTTCAATAGCAACATTAACTTGGTGCATATTCAGCTTTGCAAATGATAAAGCAACAAGTAACGAATGAAAAATGCCAAATCCAGTACTCCCTAATTCATGGGGCAACCCTCCCATTTTTTTAGGCTTTCCAGTGCAACTCTTCATATTACCATTTTTCTTTGCAAACCACCCCATCTCTTCTTCTGCAGTGTTAATATCAGGAGCGGCAACGTATTCGCGAGGACAAACAATTTTAAGCGCTTCAGAAAATGCTTCAATAATTTCTTTCTTCTTTTTTTTATCAAAGGTTTTTGGATCAGCAATAATACCAGATTTTGCTCCTCCAAAAGGTAAACCTGCAAGCGAATTCTTCCAGGTCATCGTACGCGCCAAACGAAACACTTCTTCTTTATCAACAGTAGGAGTCATTCGAATGCCGCCCTTTCCAGGGCCTAAGCTTAAGTTATCGAGGCATAAGATTCCTCGCATTCCACTTTTAGGATGGTATACTTCAATTATCTTTTCAGGACCAAACTCATCAAACATAGTATCCATCAGTTCACCTCATCTTTCAAAAAAGAATGTTTGTATATAAAGGTTATGGAAAAAGCAAGATAACTTTAAAAAGGAATAAAGATAGACAATATAATAATATGATCTACAAGGCAAAATTCGAAGACGAAGACGAGTGGGAAGATACTGACGAAAGAAAAGACGAAGAAGAATAATTATTTTTTTATTATTTTTTCAGGAAAAGAAGTGCCAGGAGCTCCTTGATACCCGCAATTTTTACAAACATCATACACAGTTTCTAGTCGAGCATCAAAACTAACATTCGTAGATTTACACAGAGGACAAAATTTAATAGCATTCATTCAACTTTTTTCTCTTGAAGGTACGTATAAGCAGAATAAGTAGCTAAGACACCTTCTGCAACTCCAACAATCGCCTGTTTCCATTCTCGTGCAACAACATCACCACCAGCATAAATCCCGGGAACATTTGTCCGAGAATAAAAATCAACAAGAATTTCTCCTTTCTCATCAGTTTTAACACCAAGTTTCTTAGCTAAATCACTTTCTACAATATGACCAATTTCAATAAAGACACCTTCACAAGGAAACTCTTTTTTTCCTTTGTATGGTTTATCAAAAAGAACAGACGTAACAAATTTATCTCCTTTAATTTCAGTAATATTCATATTATTAATAATCTCAATTTTTCCTTTTTTCATTAATACTTCAACACGTTTCATATTAATTGGTTCAGGATGGATTTTTTCTCCACGATAAACAATATAAACCTTTTTTGCAAATTCTGCTAATAACATTGCTTCTTTTGCGGCACTATCACTACCACCAACCATGAGACAAATTTTATTTTTAAATAATACACCATCGCAGGTACTACAATAACTCACACCCTTATTTGCAAATTCTTTTTCCCCCGGAACATTCAATTTTTTTCTTCGTGTTCCTGTCGCAAACAAAAGAGTTTTTGCTTCGACAGCAGTTTCTTCACTTTTCACAATAAAATGTCCACCTTTCTTTTGAATATCCTGTACAAATTCTTCTTTAATATCCACAAGATCAGCATAATCTTTCGCATGCTCATGTAATTGTTGAAATAATTCATAACCAGATAATCGTTTAAATCCAGGATAATTCTCAACAAGATGCGTATCCTGAATAAGACCACCTAAACGGCCACCAAAAACAATCGTTTTCATATTAAAACGAGCAGCATACACAGCAGCACCGAGACCGGTACATCCGCCACCGATAATCGCAATATCATAAACTTTCATAAAAAAGAGAAGAAGAGTTTCTTTATAAAACTTCACTTGAAGAAACAGTGTTAGTCAACCAATGAGAATAATTAATCCGATCACCAATTCTTTCAATTAACTGGTCTTTACTCAATCCCAAATTTCTGGCAGTTGTCATCGCTTCTTTTAATCTCTTTTCTAAAACATATTCTAACGGGAGGTTGTCTAAAGAGATATATTTTCTTACACTAAATGATGTAATAAATTTAGAGTAAATTAAAACAGAAAAAGTTTTCTGAAAGCGAGATAACCTTTAAATATTAAGAGTTTTTTATTTATTTATGTCAAAAAGAGTGAAGAGATTAACTTTTAATAAAAAAATAAATCCCTTTGTAGTGTTTTTCATGTTATTATTTGCATTTCTATGTTATTTTTTTCTTGGGCAGCGATTTGATTCCTTGGGAGTTTTTTCTAAGGTAATAATGTGTTTGCTGAGTCTGGTAATTATGAGTTATGCATATTACAAAAAAGGATTCGCTAATCTATTTCTCGTTATTAATGTTGGATTTTGGACATTTATTTCTTTAACTATAAGTTTTGGAAGTAAATATATTTGGGATTCTCCAATTGCATTATATGTAGTAATTGGACCATGGACGATTTTTATTATATCTCTTTTAGTCGCAATGCTTTTTGGGTATATCTTTATGAATATGAGATATAAAGATAGTTATCATTTATTATTATTTATTTTATTTATTTGGATATGGGTAATTCTAGCATTCAATGTAAAATATTTTCATGATTGGATTCTAGAGAACATTATTAATTTAACCTTCCTAGTACTTTTATATCTGACACATAAATGGTTTAGGTATTCAAGACTTTCATACAGTTTAATGTTTGTATTTATGGTTTTGAATATTATAGGCTCACATTATACGTATGCGGAAGTGCCTTTTGGTTTTTGGTTAAAGGAGTTTCTTGGACTTGGGAGAAATCATTATGACAGAATAGTTCATTTTAGCTTTGGATTTTTAATGGTTTATGCAATTAGAGAAACGTTTAACAGAATTAGTTTGACAAAAGGATTTTGGTCTTTATATGTTCCCGTTGAATTTGTATTAGCCTTAAGTGCAATATACGAAATAATAGAATGGTTAACAGCCATTATATTTGGAGGAGACCTCGGAATCGCTTATTTAGGGACACAGGGAGATGAATTTGATCCAATTAAAGACATGGCCTTAGCAGGATTAGGATCTCTTATTACGATGACAATCACTTTCATAACATTAATGTATTATGATTCTAAGAGATATTGGAAAGAGTTTAAGGATAGTTTTCATTTGAAGAAAGAAAGACTTGGAGAAGAGGCGATTAAGAAACTTCAAAGAAAGATGAAAAAATAAATTAAATCTCCGCGAGGAATCGAACTACTCTAAAATTTCATCATTTCTAACTTTTGAATCCTCATCTCCATCGGCGGATGAGTAGAAAATAAACTCATAAACGCTCTTCCAGAAAAAGGATTAACAATGAATAATGAAGCAGTACTCGGACTTCCAAAGTGTAACGGATGGCTTCGTGCATGATCCTCAAGTTTTTTTAGCGCACTTGCAAGAGGCTTCCCATTTTTAATAAATCGTGCACCAGAGGCGTCTGCTAAATATTCCCGAGAGCGAGAAATAGCAAGTTGAATAATAAGTGCAGCAATAGGAGCAACAAGTGCAAGGAAGAGAAGTTCAACAATATTAGAAGAATCTCTATCTCTACCAACACCTCCAAAAAGTGCAGCGTATCGTGCAGTAAAAGCAATATAAGAAATAACAGAAGCAATAGTCGCAGCAATTGTTGTTATTAAAATATCTCTATTTTTAATATGCGCAAGTTCATGAGCAAGAACGCCTTCTAATTCATGTTCAGAAAGAAGATGCATAATGCCTTCTGTGACAGCAACAACAGCATGCTCTGGATTTCGTCCTGTAGCAAAAGCATTACTAGTTTGAGTAGGAATAATATAGATTTTAGGTTCTGGAATTTTAGCTTCCTTTGAAAGTTTTTCAACCATATGATAAAGGCGAGGATATTGCTTCTGAGACGCTTCTTTAGCGCGATACATCGCTAAAACAATCTTATGAGAGAAGAAATATGACCCAACATTCATAATTAAAGCAAATAGAAATGCAATAAATAAACCGCCATTTCCAAAAAAGCTACCAATTAACAACAAAATCGTTGTTAATGCTCCTAATAGAATAACCGTTTTAAATTGATTATACATAAACTTTTCATGAAAGAACTCCCTTAAATAGTTTATTAAACTGAAGAGAACAAAAGCTTTATAGAGGAGAGAAATCCGCATCTTCCTATGGAAAAAAACAGGAAAAAAGTTGTCCTACCACTGTTTATAGCAGGCATTATGGTATTTAGCATTTTTGGCGTTATAATCGATTCTTTAAGTAACACTCCTCCGCCAACGCAAAAAATAAGCTATAAAGGATACGAATTTATCTATGATGGGCAACTATGGTCTACAGTCAAAGAAAAAACAAGAATAGAATTCCTATTTAATCCAAACGAAATAGAAACAGTTTATACAGCCGGCTTAATTGAGAAAATAGCCGCACATAAAAAAGTATACATAACAATGAGCCAAAAAGAACAGTTAGTGCAAGAAAAAGAACGATTAAGACAGATCATAGCAGGAATAATGAAAATACCAGTTGTTAATGCTTGTCCTCAGGATGAAGAAGGATGCGAAAATCTACCACTAAAAAGTTGCTCTGATGCACTAGTAAATGAAGTACTAATCATAAAGATAGAACAAGGAACAAATAACATGATTCAAGAAGAAGGAAGTTGTATTGGTCTCATTGGTAATGCAGAATACATTACAAAAATAACAGAAAAAATAAGATTAGAGAGATTATTATGAATCCAGAAAAACAAAATAAAGTAGTTATTGGTATCGTTATTGTACTTATCGCAGCAAGTATTATAGGCATTATTGCATATCAACAAGTACGTTATTCACGTCAATTTTTTGAATATAATGGATTTACGATATACGAGGGAAATAATAATGGATTACAAGCATACCAAATTCAATTTTTTAAAGAAGGCGAAGAACAATCATTCGTTATTAATAGTAGATATCATCCACGAGAATTGGAAAATATTCCAATAGCGAAAAACCTCAGAGAGTCAATTATTAAGCAAAGATTATTTATTACTATGGAACCAACCTTAACAGGAAAAGCAACAATTGCATTTGCAGAGATCGATAAATACACAGAAAATCCATTTTTATTTAATCTTCCAACAAGTCCCGCACTAGTAAAAAAAATAGAAGGAAATGATCTACCAATCATCACCTGCAATGACGTATCACATGTGCAAAGCGTAATCATGTTTAAAATAGGAGAAAAAAATCAAATTTTAAATCAAGATGGCTGCGTTATTATAGAAGCACTAAATGAAGATGATTTAATGAGGGGCGCTGATCGATTAAGTTTAACGTTACTTGGTATTATGAAAGAATAAATACATATTGATAAATAAAGTACTTCATAGGGCTCAATAGTTTCAAGTCTATGGCCACCCGAGTCATAGACACCAGCTGGAACAGGTGTTTCGAAATCTATAATATAAGTAAACTCTATATTTCCAATTTTCCAATAACTCTCCGAGACTATCTACAATCACTATCTAAAAAGTCAGTTTTTTTATTTATTATTTCTGGGCATTCAATAGAAAACACTTCTTCAATTGTATCCGTATGAATAATAGCGGGATGAAAATGCATTAGCGAACGTTTATTGTATTCGCCAACAATATAGATCTTTGGTTTTCCCATTTGTTGTGCATTTACAATAGCAATTCCCAATTCTACAAACATGTCAGTACCAGCAGCGTCACTTATCAAAACAAAAATATCTGCATTAGGTATAGTGATAGACAATTCTTCTGCAATTTGTGAAGATTCTTTAGGGTTTTGATCATAAGGAATTAATAGATCGGCTTTGGTCCAATCAAAGACAACGTCATCTCCTTTACTTCGAAGCAAATTTACCCATTCTTTTACTTTTTCTTTATGTCTTGTCCTAGATGCAATGTACCACTTCATGTTTGATGGGGAGTATAGGCTAAGATAAAAAGCTTTCTGCCATAGGTTAAGTTCTGCGCTTCTAAATTTGTAATAAATCTAAGAACCAACTCTTTATCTTCTTCGTGAGCATCCCAGTTAGGCACTCGTTTTAACTGTTCTTCAAATCGTTTATCCCTTTTATACATCAATACGTCTCTGGGAATTTCTTTGTTTATTTTCATCTTTATTCCTCCCAGAAAGGCATTCTTTCTTATATCACTTGTATACACAGGACGTGGAATAAAAATGATATCGCCGCGACCCGGAGTTTCATCAACTTTTTTGGTTAAGCTTTTTCCAAAAAAGGTTACTTTGAACCGGGATGCCCTTTCGGGCCAGGCTTTCCAGGCCTGTGCAATTTCCTGCAACGCATTTCCGTCAACGCTTTTCGAAAAAGGGTTGTACCAGGTTATGCGATCGCGGCATAAAGAGAAAAACAATTCAAAGTTTCTTAAAGGTTGCGGTAAGAAAAAATTTCAGTTTTCAGAAAGTTCAATCTGAATTTGCACGTTTTCAGGAATAGGAACTCTCATAACTAAACGCAAAGCACGCTCATTCACACCAAGATCGATAAGTCGTTTATGAACTCTCATCTCAAAGCGATCAAAACTCGCTTTGCCGTCACCACAAGGACATTTACGTACGGTATGTTTTAATCGTCTCGTTTTTAACGGAATAGGGCCAACCATTTTTACTTTCGTTTTTTTGGCAATTTCCGTAATAGAATCAGTTAACTGATTGATTTGATCGATACTCGTACTTGAGTAGTTAATACGTGCTTTTTGTACCATTCATAAAAAAAGACCAAGAACGTTTATAAAGATTCCGACTGACGTTTACAAACAATCCTCAACACGCATGTTACCAGAATAACGAGGATCATGTTCAATTTCAGAAGCAAAGAGAATACACTCATGATAAGAAGTCCCACGAGAAAACTGATCATCAAGAGGTCCATAATCGTGAAGAAAACGTTCACAAGCGCGAACGACATACAATTCTTCTTCTAAAGGATCATCATTAATTTTTCTTTCTATAGCAAGAGAAAATTCAATCGGGTTCATAAAAATTAAAAATTTAGGTTTTTTTAACTAGGTCGATACACATTCCAGCAGCAACAGTACTACCAGCATCTCGGATAGCAAAGCGCGCCATGTGGGGAATATCAGATTGTTTTTCAATAACAATAGGTTTCGTCGGTTTAATCTTAACAATGGCCGCATCGCCATTCTTGATAAAATCCGGTTTCTCTTGTAAAACCTGTCCTGTTGTCGGATCAAGTTTCTTTTCAATAGAAATAATCTGACAAGCAATTTGACTTGTATGAATATGGAAAACGGGAGTATATCCTACACTCAGTACTGTTGGATGATTAAGAACAACAATCTGTGCAGTAAACTCACTCGCGACAGTAGGAGGATTATCAACATGACCTAAAACATCTCCTCGTGCAATATCATTCTTCGCAATACCACGAACGTTAAATCCAACATTATCGCCAGGTTCTGCTTTTGTTAATTGTTCATGATGCATTTCAATAGTTTTTACTTCGCCTTGAACACCGCGTCCTTCTCGTGCAGGAACAATCATAATTTTATCGCCAACTTTCATTTCTCCTGTTTCGACACGACCAACAGGAACAACACCAATACCAGTAATATTATACACGTCCTGAATAGGTAATCTTAAAGGTAAGTGTACTGGTTTCTCAGGTTGTTTTAATTGATCAAAAAATTCTCGCAATGTTGGTCCTTTATACCAGGACATATGTTCGCTTCTCTTGACAATATTATCACCATGGTACGCAGCAACAGGAATAAAAGTAACGTGATCTGGTTTATATCCTGCAGTAGCCAATAATTTTTTTAATTCTTCTTTGACAGCATTGAATTTTGATTCTTCATATTTAACTACATCCATCTTATTAACAAGAACATTCATTTGTTGCACACCAAGAGTTTTACTCAACCAAACGTGTTCTTTTGTTTGAGATCGGAAGAGCGTCGTGTAGGGAAAGAGTG
>CAYIBE010000003.1:0-18811 GCA_964361555.1 Candidatus Woesearchaeota archaeon
ATCTATTCCGTGGTTCTTTGCAAGTCGCGCTAATAAAAACGGTAATAACGAAAGCCCCTTTAATTTCTTGCTTGTTTTTGACGAAAGTTTCCAGCTCTTTTTCAATTCCTGTATAAACATCATAAGATCTTCTCTTGATTTAATCGTAAAGTGATATGGCGTGTACTTATTCTGAAACAAATAAAAATAGTCTCGATTATCATGCATATCAAAGAGCCTTCCTAAGGCAAAGCGTATCAAGAAACGTCTTGAAAACTCACGCATTTTTGTCTCCGGTAAATTATTATTCTCAAAACGTGGAACAGGAAAACCACTAAAATTGCGTTTGTCGGTTGCCGCCCACGAAAAATTTTTTGGAATATAGCCTTTTGCAATTGCCATATCATACAACGCCGTTCCAGGAATAGCATCTGTAAGAGTGAATGTCACTGTGTCTCCTCGAAGCTGGAACGCGAAATCAAATGTTTCTTCTAATGTTTGTTCTGTCTCGCCAGGATGACCAATCATAAAAAATGTTCCTACCCCAATACCTGCATCCTTTGTCATATCTATGGCTTTTACCACTATTGATTTAACCGTGCCTTTGTTAATTGTTTTCATTAGGTGTTCATTTCCCGTTTCTATGCCATACTCAATTAATTTACATCCTGTTTCTTTCATCAGCTTAAGGATATCACTGTCAACAAGATTAACTCGAGTTAGACATTCCCACTCTATGTTGAGATCTCTTTTTCTTATTTCTTCCATAACTGCTCTTGCCCATTCTTTATCTGCAGTAAACACATCGTCTTTCATATGCACCACTTTTTTACCGTATGTTTTTACCAGATATTCAATCTCGTCTACTACCTTGATTGGATCCCTTGCTCTTAATTTCCTTTTCCAAAATTGCGGTGAACCACAGAAGTTGCAGTTATAAGGACAACCCCTCGTACCCATGATCCCATAATAACGATATTGGGCAGTTGGAAATAAATCATAAGCAGGCATTGGTATATTTTTAATATCCATGAATTCACGGTCTGGATTTTTTATTACTTTTCCTTGTTTATTACGATATGAGACACCATTTACGCCTGCCAAGTCCTTGCCTGCCTGCCAACGTTGCAATACTTCAACAATAGTCATCTCTGCTTCTCCCCTTATAATAATATCAATCCAAGGTATGTTATCAAGCGTATCCTTATCAAGGAATGTCGTATGCTGCCCGCCGAAAATTACATATGCTCCTATCTCTTTTGCTATCCTTGCCAGATCGAAACCATCAAATCTATTATAACTGAAGTGAGAGATGCATACGATATCTGGTTTTCTTGCCTTCAATTCCTCTTTTGCTTGAACCTGCGTTAATTTGAGTATATCTAGATCCAGGACTTCTTGTTCAACATCTGGAAGATATTTGCGAACATGGCTTGCAATGAATCCTATGCCTAATGGAGGCTCATACATTTCACCTGAAAGGAAGGGACGCAAATACACTATTTTCATTCTATTTCTCTATTATCTGGACTCTTTAAAACCTTTTCTTTTCTTCCTTTTTAGGAAAATTTAAAAAAGCATCTTTAGGAAGAATGGTATGCGCACTTGCTTTTTAACCACTTCATTTCCGGCACATGACCAAGATATTAGAAGTCCCTTTATTCTTGAACTTGCAAAGGTACTCTATCGGGAAAAAATCGATATTGATGTTATAGCACCCCGGTATCCAGAATCAAAAAGCGAGGAGGTTCTTCAAGGGGTGCATGTACACCGCTTCTCTTATTTTTGGCCGCGCAAGTTGCAAATGTTGACTAGTGAAGGCGGTATTCCCTCTGCGCTTAAACGATCGTGGCTTGCGAGATTACAATTTCCCCTGTTTTTTCTTGCATTCTTCCTTCGATCATTGCCTTATGGTAAGCAATGTGATGTGATTCACGCACAATGGTCTTTTTCTGCATTGATTGGACTTTTTCTTAAGATAATCTATGGGAAACCTCTTGTGATGACTGAGCGCGGCGCATCAGCACATCTTGCAATGCAGTCTTGGTTCATGAGAAAGATTCTTACTTTGGTTGCTCGGAGATGTGATTTTGTGACAGCAAATAGCGTCCAACAAACAGAACTCTTTGTGAAGCTTGGCGTACCGAGAAAAAAAGTGATGACTGTTTTGAATGGATTGGATGCTCGCTTCAAACCTCTGAACAAACGCACTTGTAGAAAGAAACTAGGATTGCCGCTAGGAAGAGATATCATTCTCTTTGTAGGTTGGCTTATTGAACGCAAGGATGTCGCAACCTTACTTAAAGCGATGACTCTTGTTGTACGACGGAAAGATGCATTGTGTGTTCTTGTTGGCACTGGAGACCAAGAAACTCACCTGAAAAGATTCGCCGATGAACATGGACTAGAACATTCTGTTCTCTTTGTAGGATCGCGACCTCCTTCTATGATTCCATTATACATGAACGCTGCCGACGTGTTTGTACTTCCTTCTCTTTCAGAAGGAAAGCCCAACGTTGTTGGTGAAGCGATGGCATGTGGAATTCCAGTTATTGCGACTGACGTTCCTGGAACTAGAGAAATTTTACATGATGGAAAGAATGGGCTCATAATAGAGCCGCGACAGCCAACACAATTGGCAGCTACTCTCCTTCATCTCCTATCAAATGCTCCACTGAAAAAAAAACTGTCTCTTGGAGGATTACGAACAATCTCTACAGCGGGATTATCCTGGACCACCAGCGCGAAATTATATAATGATATTTATCATCTCGTTTCATCTCATCATTCTTGAATGTATTCCTGTCCTGTTTTTAGTGCTAGCTCCGCTTTTTTCAGTTCTTTACCAAGATATGCGGCGTGATCAAGTCTTGTTATGTATTCCCTATTGTTAAGAAGACAGTAATAAATCTGTTGTGCTGTCGTCCCTCTGAACTCTTCCACCAATTGATTTTGATAGTTGCACACGCCAACAACAACTTCACCTTTTTCTTTGTCAATATTAATCAGAAGATAACATCCCGGATCTTGCTTATAGTCTCTGATATGATCGTACTCTGGGCATTCTGTGACTTTATATCCCTGTGTTTTTTGGATCTGTTTTGTCCAGCTCTTTCCTTTTTCGATGTTATTTTTCAACTCTTCTTCAGATTTATAATTTGGATTAACCATTCACTGCTGACTAATCGGTAGCTTTATAATCTTTTCTTGTATTAATTTTTAAGGGGGAGCTCTATGACAAAGGTTGCTGTTATTACCGGGATTACGGGACAGGATGGAAGCTACTTAGCAGAACTCCTCCTGAACAAAGGATACGAAGTTTATGGCATTGTTAGGCGTACTTCTCTTTATACGCGCGGTAGACTTGATCATTTACATAAAGGAATACATGAAAAACATGATCGGCTTAATCTTCTTTATGGTGATGTGGGAGAAGCTAATTCTATCTATAAAATACTGAAGAAAGTGCAACCACATGAAGTTTATCACCTTGCTGCTCAGAGCCATGTACGCATCAGCTTTGATACTCCAGAATACACCGGCAATGTTACTGGATTAGGCACTGTTCGCATGTTGGAAGCAATTCGAGATGTTTGCCCCGATGCTAAATTTTATCAAGCAAGCTCTTCAGAAATGTTTGGAAAAGTTCTTGAAATCCCGCAAAAAGAAACTACTCCCTTTAACCCTAGAAGTCCTTATGGATGCGCTAAGGTTTATTCCTACTTTCTTGCCAAATCCTATCGTGAAGGGTATGGGATGTTTGCTTGCAACGGTATTCTTTTTAATCATGAAAGCCCCAGACGTGGACTAAACTTCGTTACAAGAAAAATAACCAAAACTGCTGCAGATATTGTGCATGGCCTTCAGAAACATATTATCATGGGTAATCTTGATGCTCAACGTGATTGGGGATATGCTCCTGAATATGTAGAGGCAATGTGGCTTATGTTACAACAGAAAGAGCCTGATGATTACATTATCGCTACTGGAAAAACCCATTCGGTAAAAGAATTCCTTCATGAAGCCTTTACTTATGCCGGCCTGAAAAATCCTGAGAAGTATATTCGTTTTGATCCTCGTTATTATCGCCCAGCTGAAGTTGATATCCTTGTTGGCGATGCTCGCAAAGCACGTGAAAAACTTGGGTGGGAACCAAAGATGGGCTTTAAAGAGCTTATTCACCTCATGGTTGATGCAGACTTAGAGAACTCACGCCGCGAAGCCAAGGAAAATATAAGCACACCCGCAGCTTCTTTCTTATAGGCATTACTATTGTTGAATGGTTATAAACAGAAATGCTTATAAATCAATTTTCTACTTTTTCCTTATGGTTGAATTACAGTATTTACGGGATAAGAACATTATTGTGACTGGTGGAGCGGGCTTTCTCGGTTGCCACATTGTGGAAAAGCTTTATGAATCTGGCATTGATGAAAAGCAGGTGTTTGTTCCGCGTAGTAAAGATTTTGACTTAGTAGAAAAAAACAACATCATTAAGATGTTTGCGACATTTCAACCAGATGTTGTTATCCATGCTGCTGGCAGAATAGGGGGTATTGGAACGAATGTTGCGCATCCAGCAACATTCTTTTATGAAAATCTCATGATGGGTGTGCAGATGATGGAAACTGCAAGAACCCACAGTGTAGAAAAATTTGTCACTATCGGCACTACCTGTTCTTACCCAAAACATGCTCCGCAGCCGTTAAATGAAATAGATTTATGGGACGGATATCCTGCTGAGGAAACAGCACCTTACGGCTTGGCAAAGAAAATGCTCATTGTGCAGTCTCAAGCCTATCGAAAACAACATAACTTTAATTCTATTACTCTCTTACCGACGAATTTGTATGGCCCCCATGACAACTTCGACCCAAAAACATCTCATGTCTTACCAGCACTTATTCGTCGATGTGTCGATATGAAGGAAAGCAACTCCCCAACATTCGAAGTTTGGGGGTCTGGATCTGCTACTCGTGATTTTTTGTATGTTGAAGATGCTGCGGAAGGCATCGTGCTTGCAGCAGAAAAATATAACAAATCAGATCCGATTAATTTAGGCAGCGGGCAAGAAATTTCCATTAAAGAACTTGCAGAAAGAGTTTGTTCCTCTGTAGGTTTTAAGGGCTCTCTCATGTGGGATACTACAAAACCTGACGGCACGCCACGCCGTTGCCTTGATACTACACTTGCCGAAAAAGAGTTTGATTTCAGGGCGAAAACTTCTCCTGATACGGGTTTGCGGAAAACAATTGAGTGGTATCTTCATAATCGCACAAATATTTAAAAAGACATTATCTTGTATTTCCTTATGAACATTGCTGATTGGCTAAGGAATTATTATTACCGCGCCCTTGTTCATATATTTACTTTTATTATACCTAAAGATAAAAAAATTTTACATATTGGATGCAAAGATGGCAGAATCCTTGCACAACTTCATGCATCTCGTGGCGTTGGTATTGATGACAACCCCACGACTGTTGCCTCTGCAAAAGCGAACTATCCATCTCTTACTTTTTACTCCACGTCTCCGGAAAATTTTTCACCAACTGAAAAATTTGATTTTATCATTCTCTCTGCTATCGGCACCATACGAGACCTCTATAAGGTCTTCGAGATTATTCGTGCAGCTAGTCACAAAGAAACCCGCGTTATTATTCATTATCACAACTATTTTTGGGAACCTTTCCTTTCTTTGGCTGGAAGATTAAGCCTTAAAGAACCGCAGCCCATACAAAACTGGCTGACCTTAGATGACATTGGCAATTTTTTATATGTGTCTGGCATTGATGTTATACGTAAGGGAAGAGAGCTTCTTTTTCCATTTTATATTCCTCTTCTCTCGACTTTTTTTAATAAATATCTCGCTCGATTACCCCTTCTTCAAAATCTTTGTCTTATCCAATATATGATTGTAAGACCAATTGTTCGTGAAACACAACCATTATCTGTTAGCGTCATTGTCCCTGTTAGAAATGAAAAAGGGAATATAGAATGCGCTGCCAAAGCTATTCCTAAAATGGGAAAACACACGGAAATTATTTTTGTTGAAGGAAACTCAGTAGATGGCACAAAGGAAGAGATTAAACGCGTTATTGATTCTTACAAACACAAGGATATTAAACTTCTTGAACAAAAAGGTCGAGGTAAGTGGGATGCAGTTACTCTAGGATTTGATCATGCTTCTGGAAATGTTCTTATGATTTGCGATGGCGATTTAACTGTGCCTCCCGAAGACTTGTCAAAATTTTATGAAGTCATAAGGTCTGGCAAGGGAGAATTTGTGAATGCATCGAGATTTGTCTATCAAATGGAAGGATATGCTATGCCTTTTGTCAATAAGGTTGTCAACAAATCTTTCAGCATTGTTCTTAAGTGGATTCTTGGACAGCGCCTTACAGATACTCTTTGCGGCACTAAAGTCCTTCTCAAGCGCGATTATCTTGAAATGAAAAAACAACATTTTTTCTTGCCAGAAGACAAATTTGGCGATTTTAGTCTTATTTTTGGCGCCACACGCATGCACCTTAAAATTATAGAGATTCCCATAGCCTATAAAATACGAACGTATGGGAATACAAAAATAAGCGGCTTCAGCTCTGGCTGGCTCTTATTAAGAATGATGTTTAAAGGGATGAAAATATTTAAATTTTTCAACATTTAATTACAGATATCTCCTTATCTTCATATTCCTTTGTGCTTCCATATGCATTCAGAATAAAACCTGTTCTGTTCTGTGTTATTGCTTTGATATGGCTATTGAATGGTTCATAGTAGATTCTCTCTTTTCTTAGGTAGTCTTGTGTAAAATGCTTTTGATCAATGACTATATAAGAAACTCCGAACTCTTTACAAAAGTTTTGCACGTCTTCAAATGAAGAGGAATAATACGCATCAAAAAAACCAAATGTTCGTTTCTTTATCTCTGCATAAAAATCCTTATGATATGCAGCGCTTAGTTCTGCCATTATCAATACTTTATGTTTTGTATACGTCGGGATACAATCGGACATCCTTGGTTCTGCGGCTATCACTTCGTCTTCTGGTAAATCCGATAAAAAAAGATAAAGCTCTTTTTCTCCACAAAAAACTTCTGAAGAATGAATTTTAGGTATAGAAAATATCACTATGAAGATTAATACCGACACAAACATAATCTTCTTGTACTTTACCTGATGTACAATCTTATCCACACCGAGGCTCACTGCGCAGGCAATGAAGACTAATGCAGCCGGCACCACATATCTCGCAGGAAAGTATAAATAAAAGAAAAAAACAAATGCAAGAATAAAACATATCATACTAGCCGCAAGAATATTCCATATCTCTTTCGGTACACTAAGTTTTTTCTTATACATTAGTATGAATATGAGCGCAGCAATACCGAGTATGACCAAAAAGTTTGAGTAGAGGGGTGTCGAGATTCCAATTGTATGATAATTAAAAAATGAATATAAGGTATCATGTACTGAACTTATAAAAGGAATCTCACCACGAAAAATCGGCACCCTTCCTCCTGTGTAAAACTCTGGCATCATCATTGCTTCGCGCAGAGATATCATTTGTCCGAAATTCTTTTTATTTACGAATGATAGAAATAGTATTATCACTGGAAAGATTGAGGTCATTATTACTGTTTTAAGTTTCTTTTTTTGTAATGCTGTGATACTGTATGTTATTAATGACAACAGCAATATTGGCGGATAGAAAAGCGCCATCAGGATTAATATGATTCCTATATATCTATCTTTATCCTTTAAGAGATAATACAAAAACGCAAAAAAGAGCGGGTAACCGAATGCTCTTGATAGTCCGCCAGAGAATATCCCCCAATTAGCACCAAGCCAGAGTGTAATAATCACGGCAAACAAAAAAGAAGAACCTTTGCCTATCACGTTTCCTAATTTATAGGCGTATAACATAGACAATAAAAACAGTGTTATACCTAACATTTTTCCAAAAAATATGAAACCCACATTTAATTTAGCAAAAAAATAGTAAATATACAGGAGCGTTGTTGTCACTGGCGCTTGTGCAGCTTCCGTATAGCTCTTCAGTACATCATTTTGAAAATTATTGCTTGTGGCATCTTCAATAAAATACACAATCCTTACATCATCATTAATATACTGCTGATTCAGTATATTTGTTGATACAAACACAATATACAAACTGATCAACAGTAATATGATGGCTTGCTTATTCATATCATTCCACATTTCAGAATTATTTATAAAGCCTCCTACCTGCCCCGTATTATGAATATTATTACTGAGAAAATACTTGAAAAGATAGTATACTTATTCAACACCATAGACACTTACTTTTTAATTTCTGGTATATTTGGCTACTTAGCGACAACATTTTTCCTTCACACACCTATAAATTACTTGGCGCTTATTTTTAGCTCTCTTTTTTTGTTACTTGTCTTTAAATTCGCTGATTTTTACCTTCATTATCTCTTTTTTTTACCCCTCTTCACTCTTCTTTTCTTTTTGATGCCAAACTTTAACCTTTCTGCTGCGATTTTGCTCTTTGTTGTGAACATCATCTTTTTTTATGTCACCCAATTTCTCTTTTATAGCATACCTTATTTGATCATTATAGGAGATTACAGCATCATACTGAGGGTAATCATAAACTCACTATTTACTTTTGCACCAACCTCTTCAAGTGCGATCATGTCAATATATTTCTCAACATTATTATCTGAGACAATCTACTTCTCTAACTTTTATGATCCTTCATATTTCTTTATCTTGGCTTCTTTTGTGATTGCTGCAATCATAACAAGAAGATTTGTGCCTCAGACTTTACAATCAGAAAACTTTAAACCAGAACAAAAGAAACTTGTACAGCGCGTCATTTACCTTAATATTGACGGCTGCAGATTGGATAAGTTTAACAGCACTAATCTAACCTTTATCCGTAGTTTGGAGAGAAAAAGTGCCGTATTTAAATATGGCGCAACAACTGTTTATCGTGCCCTCACAAATCCAGCATTTGCTAGCATACTCACTGGCGCTACACCAAAAGAAACTGGCGCTACAAACAACAATTTTCATTCTGGAGTCACCTTACAAGCTTTGCCAGACTTAGCGCCAACTATATTATATGGTAACATCCATATGAAAGACATTGCAAAAAAACACTGGAATGTAAAGGTCATCTCGCTTCCTAAACATGGCCTCCAATCAGATGACGTGTTGATTGAAGAGCTCAAAGATGATCTATTAAAAACAAACACAAGAATTTTTATTGCTGATCTTTGTGATGTTGATTTGGCCGGTCACGCTTATGGAAGTGGTTCAACATACTACACGGACGCGCTTAAAAGAATAGATCGACGCCTTGAGAAGTTTTTTACTTGGCTGCGCAAACATAAACTTTTGCATGATTCGCTCGTCATGATTGGCTCGGATCATGGACAAGCGGGAATGGAACATGCGTATCTCTTCTTTAAATCAGAAAAATATGTTCCGCTTATCTTCCATGGTAGCCATGTCAAGGCGGGAGTTTTAGAATTTGTGCCATCGATTATTGATATTAATTTGACTATTAGTTATGCGTTGGGCATTCCCTATTGTGCTTCTTCCCGTGGAAGAGCCCTTATAGAGGCATTTACCAAATAAATCTTTCTAAGAATTAACACGCTTCTACTTCTTCGTGTTGAACAGTCCTGGGCATTTCTTCACTCTTTGTAAACCATGGCGTTTTCACGAATGCATTTACATCCGTCATCAGTGTTCCTTCTCTTATTCCTTTCACCAATCTTCTTGCGATATACTTTGGCCGGAAATAAAATTCTCTATAAAACTTATGATAATATTTGTAAATTGTCTCCCATTTGAGAGTAGGATGATTATATACCTCTCGTGGATCGTGGTAGATAAAATTCGACCAATCTGTTACCTTAAGCACGCCATTCATTTTTGCGTAGCGATCAAATAGCACCGTACCTGGGATTGGCGTGCATATATCCACCTTTGCTATGTCTGGGTCGGCCTTCTTTGCAAGGTCTATTGTATCTTGCATAGTTTCTTCAGTATCTGCTGGAAAACCAAGCATAAAGTAACCAAGTGTTTCTATGCCTACTTCTCTGCACATCTTAAAACAGTTTGGAATGTCCTCGACTTTTATGCCTTTCTGGATGTCATCCAGAACTTTTTGATTGCCTGATTCAGCTCCGAAACTTGCCCTGTACACATTTGCTGCTTTCATCGTTTCAATCATTTTTCTATCTACAGAGTTTACTCTTATACCGTTCATAATGTTTATGTAGACATCATTCTTTTCTTCAGCTAATCTCTCACAAATTTTTTGCGCTCTTGGGCGCAGTAAAGTAAACATGTCATCCATCACGTGTACTTCTTCAAAACCACACTCTTTTATGTATTGGAATTCCTTCAAGACGCGGTCTGGACTTTTATACTTGTAACGCATGCCAAAAACATTTCTTGAACAAAAATTACATCTAAATGGACAGCCGCGGCTTGTTTCTATTGGGGCAACGCGCGATTTTTTGCACAGCAATTTTGGCATCTTGTACCTGTCTAGCTTAAATAAATGCCATGCTGGCATAGGAAGAGCGTCAAGATCGGGTATTGGTTCTCTTGGCGTATTGGCAATAGCTTTCCCATTTTTCTTGAATACGATGCCTGGAACATTTGCCAAGTCATGTTTTAGTATATCTTGTATTGTTAAATCTGCTTCTCCTACTACTGCAATATCGAAGCTTGATGTTTGAACTGTTTTTATACCATTTTCAAGAAAAGAAACATGCGGTCCGCCAGCTATTGTCACAGCATTTTTGCTGTACTCCTTCGCCATTCTTGAAATTTCATCAGCCCTATTTGTGTTTTGGATTGTAAAGGATACTCCCGTCATGTCCGGCTGGAAATCAGAAAATGTATCCTGAAGAATTCTATTTTCGTCATGCTCGACATTTAAGTCTATGATACGCACATCGTAATCACTACCGAGCTCAAGTATGCTTCCTGCCACGGTTGCTAGTCCTAATGATGGCAACATGGGCACTGCCTGGGTTATCTTGCTTTTTTTGTATACCTCTTTATATGAAGCAACCACCAGCGCTACTTTCTTTTTGACCATATTTCTTTTGATTGGAGTACGCATTTAAAAGTTTCGCTTTTTAAGGTTATAAGGCTTATAACCCCTATATTGAAAGAATCCACTCTAAACTAGACTTTATATTCTTATTTTACCCTTTTTAACATCTTCAATGAACATCTTATAGGTCTTTGGAGTCCCTATATCCATTACATATCGTTGGTGGTCGTATTTTGCGTACACCCTTCCTTCTTTTACATATTTTGGGATGATTTCTTTTTCAAGAGAGATTGGCATTCCAATCGGCATATCTCTTAGTATGTCCTTACTCAGCACAAAAATTCCCACATTTTTTGCATTTCCTTTCCTGCTCTTATCGTAATACTCAACAACTTTACCATGTTCATCTTTTAAGAAATTGCCAAATATCTCACCTATATCCGAGTTTATGTCTGTCGTTGCAATTGTGCAAAGCGCTTTTTTATCTTTGTGAAATGAAAAAAGTTCTTTATAGTCCGTATCATAATAATCATCTCCGTTTATCACAAAAAATGTATCTTCAAGGAGACTCTCCGCGTTCTTTAACGCTCCAGCGGAATGAAGCGGTATATTTTCATGTGCATATTGTATGCTCACACCAAATTTGCTACCGTCTTTAAAATATTCTTTTATTTTGTGCGCAAGATGACCTGTGCAAAAAACGAATTCTGTTATTCCCTTCCTTTTGAGCATCGTGATGATGTACTCTAGAAAAGGTTTTCCACACACTGCAACCATTGGTTTGGGTACATCCTGTGCTATGTTGCCGAGCCTCGTCCCAAAACCGCCAACAAGCACTACTGCTTGCATATTCTCATACACCTTTCCATCTGTTTTCTTATCTCCTTGAGACTGAAATATTATCTAGAGGCACATCTTTATAAATGCTTATAATTCATAGAAGAAATCTTTGGAGATGTTTCATGATCCGGAAGATATACAATTGGATTCAACAGGAAATTCCTTATACTTTGCGATATGCCGCTATAGGTATATTAAACTTAACTCTTGCAACTGGGGTTTATTGGTTGCTTTCAGACACCATGGGCATACCAGCATATCAAGTAACTTTGCTCATCGCAATTCCTTGGGCTGTCTATAAATATTGCACCATGCGCTGGGTTTTCAAGCGAGGGGAACTGCAATTTAAAAAAAAATAAAAAATCTTCTATTTTTTTATATATTCTTATAGACTTTAATGCCGGATTCTTCTTTTACCTTTGGGAGATTTATGTCTTGTGTAGAAATGAAGTAATTTCCTTCTACTTTTTGCGTTATTACGATTTTGTTCCTGATTACCGTACCTATGACTGTGCTACGGCCCTCTGGATCGCATAATATTCTTATATCCTTTTTTATATCTCCTTTCTTACAATCAGTTTTGTCAATCGCAATTGTATCTCCTTGTTGAATATTCTCGTGTATCCATTTGCTTAACTTGATCTGGGGATGATTATCCCATATTTTTGTATTGTAATACGTGCCTGCAAATGCTGCTCCACTTGTTAGGATAAAGAAAATTAATGTTATCGTAAGCAGCATCTTTTTCTTTTCTGTCATCATTAAAGATATTATCCATCCTCCCATTATTGCTGTTGCTAGACCTAATGTTAGGAATGATGGTGTCTCCGCAACTCCCCCTTCTATCGTCCTTTTCAAGCCTTCAAAGAATGTGAGAGATATATTATTTACGGGGCCTATGCTGAAATGAATAAGTATTGGAATTGATATTAGTGCTAGCATAGAACATACCACCAAGGGCTTCATCATTTCTTTCTTTTCATTTTTTATTAATCCTATAAATCCCGTTAGTAAGATTGGCACAGCGAGTGCATCGATATATCTTCCTATGGGCCTTCCTAGAATCCATGTGAGTGATGATTTGATGTTGCTGTGAATTGAATGGTTTGCTCCTGCGATTATGAACATGATTAGCGCTGTCACTATGATTGATGCTAGAATCTTACCCTCCTCCGTTTTCGTGTTTTTTACAAAAGCATATACTGCTGCAGGAAAAATTATTCCTGTCGAAATTATGAGGACTGAGGCATAAAGAATGACCCATAATGCCATCTGTGGGAGAAATCTTATATCTGGCGGCAAAACTTCTTGCGTGTAGGCACCAAGGGGTTTTTCACTCGAGAATGAAAGATTGTATGCCATCCATGATATCATTAATATACTGGCAAGGCACATCACCATAATTGCATTCATAACATGCTTCTTTATCGCTCTTTTTTCACCTCTCATCATATGCGTAAACTGCGCCACGATGTATACTGGAACGAAGAGCAGACCCAGTGTCCGTGTCAGAAAAACTGCTCCAAGTGCTATTCCTGTGAGCAGGTGCAAAGAAATCTTTTGTGTTTTAATGGCATTTATCATTAATAGTATTGTACAAAGAACAAGCGTGTAGAAAAGATTTTCAGACATAATATACGGCGTAAAAGCAAACACTGAAGGATGCAATGCAGCGATAGATGCCCCTAACACTGATTGTTTCTCTGTGAGAAATTTTTTAAGAATGAAGAAAGATGGGAAAATTATGATGGTTGAGATAAACACATTGATTATTTTCGTGATTATATACGACCATTGCGTATTTGTTATCCATTGTGCTGGTGAGATGATGAATGGATATAATGGCGGATATGCGTTTGATGCTACCCCATGAATGCTGTACGAACCTTCTGATACACTTTGTGCTAACTTTAGATAAATATATTCATCACTGTAGATACTTAATGTAAGAGAACTGAAACTGAGTAAAATCTTTATGATTACAAATAAGACATACACCAGTGCTATCAGTTTTGTGCTTTGTTTCATCGAAAATTTTAGTCTATGGGCCTTTAAAAATTCTCTGGCTTATTTTGTCAAAATGAATTCTACATGATGAGAAATGACTTCATTGAACAAGGGAATCTTCAGCAAGGGCTTGAGGAAACTGAAGAGCCTCGGATTTATGTCTATGATGCGGAATTTACCTCTCGCAAGTCTTTTAACCGAACGCAATGTGGTCTTGTAAAGGCCGTAATACACAAAAGACTCGTGATCTTTTACATGCATCTTTCTATAGAGAATGAAAGGGAGCTTGCCTGGCAAATAATGAAGAGGGCTGATGGAATGACCACCAGTAGGAGAATAGAACGGTGGAAAGCTGAGAAAAAATATGCCACCTTTTTTTAATATTCTATGGCATTCGTATACCATGGCCTTTTGATCCCTTACATGCTCAATTACTCCTGATGCAATAATAACATCAAATGCTTCATTTTCAAAGGGGGCATTTGTAATGTCACCTTCTATTACTGCGACATTTTTACTATTGAACACCACTTTTGCTTTTTTATGCAACACATTTTTCAAATTTATTTTTGGAGAAGATTGAACTATCTCCCTATAATTTTTTATAGCTATACTTAGCGGATTTTTGTCGAGTGATATTATCTGCAGATTTTCTAATTTTGAGAGTTCATATACATATCCACCAATTCCACTTCCAATATCCAATATCCTTAACGGCTTATTAAGATTCACGTATTTTTTTAGCGTATCAATGATAAGCAATCCCTGCAAGCGCTGAAATTTAAAATAATCTTCCCCCGATCTCTTTCTCTTATACGCATGTCTGATAAATTGCACTATTCTCTTTCCTGTTGAAATCTCAAGGTTCATTACTTATTTTATCCGCATATCCGCAAGAAATCCAAATAAGATAACTTGGACTCCTAACATGATGAGAAGAATTGTGAAAATCGTCAAAGGGATGTGCCCTATACGCCCCGTTGTTATGAGGAGGTATACTAGCCATATACCTATGAGAAAGCCAATGCTCAAAATAAAAAATCCAATCCTCCCAAAAAATTTTAATGGTTCATAATCCCTATAAATCCTGATAATATTGATCCATGCCTTTATTGCATATTCAAATGGATTGCTGATGAGCCTTGACTTATCCTTTCTCGCCTTGAAATATACGGGCACTTCCTTTACTTTTAATTTTTCCTTTACTGTCCTGATGATCTGTTCTTGTGTGTAGGTATGCGTTGATGTGATGGGGATGGTTTGAGCAAGCTCGCGTGTGAACGCACGAAATCCGCTTTGCGCATCTCCAATCTTGTACTTGATAATTCTGGAGATGGTGTGGGAGAACGCTTTGTTACCCATGCGCTTGAGCCATGGCATGGATTCAATGCCTCCTGCAAAACGATTTCCTATAACTAAATCAGCGCCGTTTTTTATTTCATTCAAGAGTTTTGGGATCTCTGCAGGATTATATTGCCCATCTGCATCAATATGCACAAAAATATCATCGCCTGATTTTAGGAATTCTTTGATTTCTGTCCTGAATGTTTCTGCCAGGCCGTAATTTTTTGGATGCCTTATTGCCTGCGCGCCTGCTTTTTTGGCACCTTCGAAGGTGCCATCGTTGCTTCCGTCGTCTACTACTACTATGCGTGATTGATAGGGCTGTGATTTCATTACTGCCTTGACCTTTGCAATAACCTCTGGAAGCGTTGCTGCTTCATTATACGCGGGGATGGAAATAGTGACTCTTTTCATCACCAACACAGAACTTTATATCTCTTAAAAAGCTTTCTTAGGCGTTATCTCTGCTCTTAGTTTTTGTGCCTGCCAAATGCATTCCACCATTGAACCAAAGAGATAGCACGTATTCCTAATTCTTTCTTTTGCATCCCGTCTGTAGTATCCAAGAGCAGATGTAGGATCATCCCTGCGAATGTGAGTGTGAACATATGGAACAGGAATGTCCAATTGTTGCGGTAGCTGAGATATGCCATGACGATCATGAAGATCCAGAATTCTATAGTGTGAAAAATGTGAAGGATTTCTCCCCATCTTATTTTTTTACGATACTCCTTATTGAGATGCATTTTGTAGGATTTCTTAAGATTCCATAATTTCCATTTAAAACCTGCGTAGAGGTAATGGTCAAAATCAATGAGATACCCTCCTACGATAGCCCAGAGGCTATAGAAACCAAAGAATGGCCAGAGCAATGCTGCCAATACGATGGAGGTGATGAAATGGATTGAGATGTTCATGGCTTTTTTTCTAAGAAAGTGTTTTAAATAGTTTACCCTTTGGAATCTTGTGCCGCGGTCGCATAACCTGGTAGTGCGTCGGATGCAAGACGAATCTCGAAACCGGGCTAGATAACCGATGTCTTCGGACATACAGGTTCAAATCCTGTCCGCGGCGTATCTCTACAAAAATGTAATGCCATTATCATTTTTTTGTAAATAAAAACTAACCACTTAAACGAAAATGATAAGGGTAAGAAGATGGAAAAAAATAGATGTTTATAATTATAAGACCAAGGATTATTGTTTTTTCTTGATCCCGCCTTATGGTTTCTTTGTTAATAGTGATATAATTTCTTCCGAGCAGGCATCCCATAGTTTGAGTATTTCTGTTGCTTGTGCCAATGTTGCTTTGAAACCTCGGTAATTGATATCATTGCGTATCTTTTTAAAACGATTAAGATGCTGCAACATGACTTTGTTCTTAATGTCAAAGTCTTTAAGCACTTCCATGCAAACTTCATGATTTCTTGGTTCATATCCTTGTAACAACCAAGAGGCATCTCCTAATTGCCTGATTGATTCATAGGTTTCGCGGAAAATGAGAATTGCACTTTTTTCCGTAATTGGAATTGTTTTTACAATACCCATATTGTCTCTCGCAGATGCTACCATAGAGTTCACTTTTTGCCTATCAATCATCCTCTTCCTAAGATAATCTAATCTTACCCAATGATTAATCACTTCTTTTTTCACTGTTTCACCTCCAAAAATCCAGCAAGAACTATACCATTAAGAATATTGTTAAACACGTGAGGATCAACATTTTTTCTGTTAAACAAATGAAGTTGGATGCGGCGTTTTATCATCTTCTCAAAACCAACAAGTTCTCTCAGGCCAATGGTTTGGTAATCTTGTGTCTCTTCTGTTTCAATGGCAATGTCTATGTCTGAAGTAGAAAGATCTTCACCACATCTGAAGCTGCCAAAAAGGACAATAGCCTTGGGATTGTTGAAGTAGTCATTAAGGTATTCAACAAGTCCACTCTGATAGACAAAGTTGAGGTTATAGATGATCTTGCTTCGCATAAAGTGCCAATTCTGTTGGTTTGCCTTGATTCTCCATATCTTCGTGAGTTTGGTGATGGTAATAAAGTCTAACTGTTCAAGTTCTTTGAGAATTTTGCCTATGTGGGGCTTTGCTACTCTTGCTTCTTTGGCAAGGTCAGAAAGGCTGAACTCCTTTTCTGGATACCAAAGCAGGATTTCAAGGACTCGTTGTGTTGAGCTTTCGGTGATGAGCTTCTGGTATTTTTTTATAACTTTCGGTTTCATTTTGTAACATATGTTACATATTAAAACTATTTAAACCTTTCGGTGGTTCGCCATAAATAGATTTAAATAACTCCGCATACTACTTTTCGCTATGCGAAAAGTGGCAAAGAAAATCTCAGACTAGGCGTTTCCAATTTACACTCTAGAAACTGCACCAATGGCTCCACGTTGGGTCGTGGCGCTTCTTCTTAGAATATTTCCGAGAAAATACGATGGAAAGATATATAAAAAGCTCAAGCCAAAAGAAGAATAATGAAAAGAACGTTTCACGTACTCATAGAACAGGATGAAGATGGTGGCTTTATAGGCAAAGTCCCAGAACTTCAAGGATGCCTTAGTCAAGGCGATAGCTTAGATGAATTGATGAAGAACATTAAGGAAGCTATAGAACTCTGTCTAGAAGTGGAAGCTCAAGAAAAACAAATGGTGAAGGAAGAGCAAATCAAATTCGTTGGTGTACAAGAAATTACTGTCTGGGCAAAGGAACAGCAATCTTTGCAGGAATATCTTGTTTCAAATTCTTAGCCTTGAAAACAATGCCAACAATAATTCCATCTGGCCTCATATTTACATGAAAATTAGCAGCAGAAAGGTTTTCTAAGATGTCTTTCCCAACATTAAACTCGCGAAAGAAATCAATTGCGTTCATCACTTCTATGCCAATCACTCGTCCTTTTGTAGAAACATCCAAAATAAACTGACCAGCATCAACGTTTCCCTTAAATTTTTCATCACTTAAAAGAGTTTTATGAAGGGAAAGAATATCATTTTCTTTATCATAAAAAATAAGTTTTGCCATAGTTCTTATCTAACCTCTTTTTCCTTTAATCATGTGATGCCAAGGTCTATACCTCATAATATAAGTCAAGATATATAAGCCTTTCTTGTTGTTTTTGTCAAAAATAACGGGAATCCTCATCGTTCTCGTATTGCTGATATTAAAGTGGAGATTGTGTTTGATGTCACCATACTTACCCGGTTCCTGATAAGAATACGTGAGATGATCTTGGTTCAGAAGATGAGAAATCACATCCTCTCGGTTACCCTCTCTCAACCTAAGTTGCTGTGTGAAATGAGGTTCATTAAAAGTAATATCGGCTCTCGTATACGACCTCAATTTTTTCTTGAGTTCTTCAACATCATCCTCTACAATTATATCCACAAAAGGAAGAGAAAAAGAAGATGCTTATATAACTTGTTACAAATGCATCGGAAAAATTACGGCACCACGCTTTCATCCTAGCGTTTTTTGACCAGAAAGACTTATATACTGTAGCAGATAGGTTCTTTGTGGGGGATCATTTCAATATGCAACTTGGCAAGATCATTTCATTTTCT
>CAYIBE010000004.1:0-15409 GCA_964361555.1 Candidatus Woesearchaeota archaeon
GCCCTATATGGACTTCTTTGTTCGTATATATCATTAAGAGTTTGGGTAATTGTTGTTTTTGGTATTCTTTTTCCACATTCATTATAGATTCTTTCTTTTGAACGAAGATGAATGAGGGCCTCTCTGAATAGGTACACTGGAAGGCATAATTGATGATTTTGTTCTAGTGTTGATTTTGTCGTATTCCAGTCTTTTCCTTGATATTGACGAGATAGTGCTATATGAAGATCTGGATGTGGATATTTTCCAGATTTCTCTGGTAATTTAAAGTATTGTGATTGTTCCATAGAAGAACTTTGATTATTTATGTGTATTTAAATGTTTTGGTTAGTTACTATTTTATAGTAGGTATACTATCTTTGTTGCTTACGGAAAATTTACACGTTTCCTTGAATTGGCATGCATTACACTTTTTTGGATTATCTGTTGGTGTTGGCTCTTCTTGTTCAAATAATACACTTCTTAATCTGTAGAATGTTGTGAAGAATTGTTGCTCCTCTGCCTTTGAATAGGGTTGTTCCCAAACAATATTATTCGTATCTCTATCTCTCAATGTCGCTATAACTTTTTTTGGTTGCTTAAACGTTTCGTTAAAAAGATAGCAATATGCGTATAGTTGCAATTTTGTTGCTTCGTATGGAAATGCTCGTGGCTTGTCATCAATAATCTGTATTTTTTCTTTGTCAACGGCAATTTCGTCAATTCTCCCTATAAGCAAAATATCTCCTATTTGTTTATTAAAATCGACTTCTTTTGTGATTGTTTTCTCTTCAGATGCAAGAAATTCTTGCCATGTTGTTGGAACTGCCTCTTTTTGAAACTGCTCTTCTTTTTGTGCATGAATTTGTGTTCCTTCTTGGATTTGTTTTGTTATTTCTACTTTATGTCCAAGAACTTTATGAAGATAGAATTTGTATTCACAATAATGAAATGACTGAAACCAACTAGCTCCAATCGTCTGTTGTTTTATGTTTACCATATTTTTCTTCTTTGTTCTTTAACTGAATTTTTACATAATTTACGGGATTTTTCCATTTACAATTGTGACAATAAACGCCGAGTGTTTTATAATATGCTTCATTATTACAATTTGGCGGAAGCATTTTTTTTGATTGTCGCTTAGACCACTGGACTTGAGCAATAATATATCCTTCTTTCAACGGCTCGTAGTTTTTTTTATTCCACTCCATTAATGTTTGCTGTATCTTTTCATATGACCACCCCATATGCTGCAAAAAACTTGTAAGGACAAAAATTGATCGTTTTCTTCCATCTTCTTTAACTCCTAGTAATAATCGTCGTATGCATGATGGAAAAATGTTTTCTGAAATTTCTTGTGTTGGTATTTCATATTCTTCTCTTTTTTCTTGTTTATTTGTTGTCTGTTGCTTTCGTGTGTAATCAAATGCCTGAATAAAAAGTTTTTTTGCTTCTTCTGGTATTGATTTTTCTGGCGTGAAGAAACTATGTTCTACTTCTACATTCTCTATTTTTGCTTTGTTAAGATTAAATTTGCTTATCTTATTCGGATCGAGAGGTACACTTACTAATCCTTTTTTTTCGTTAATGGAGTACGGTGCTCTGATCATATGTCGCGATGAAATCAGCTTGGAGTCGATCTCTATTATTTTGAATGGATTAAACTCGTTATTTTCTTTTAATTCTTTTATTGGTATTGTTGTGCTTTTTGAGATGTCATTTATCGTGCTTACTTCAAGGATTTTTTTCTTTAGGTATGGTTTTATAAGATTTTTTAGATACTCTGCAATTGCTTGCGGTGCCTCGGGGAATAAAAGTCTTGTTTCTTTGCCGTTAACTTCTTTTGGAAATGATTCGAATGGAATGAGGATATGAAAACCACTTCCGCCTGAATATTTCACTCCTATATTGCTAATATTGTTGAATTTGAGTGCTTCTACAACTAATTCTGAGGTAATCTTAGAATATTCTACAAATTTTGAATCGATGTCAATAATCAAGTCCCATGATAAGCGAAACTCATCTAGTTGTTTTCGTGAAAGGCCTGTTTTGAGATTTAAAGGATCTTTCCAGCGTTCTACAGATATGTGAAACGATGTTGCTCCTTGTTTTGCTAATTCCCCAATATCTGAGTTAAACTGAAGAATATCTGGGCGTTTGCCAAATGTTTCATTAAACCGTATGCCTACTTCTCGGTCTTTTGCTATTTTTAGGAGTTCTTTTTGAATATCTTTTCTTGTATAAAACCTGATACGATCTAGCATTTGATTGAAAAAAGAAAGCGAATTTATATGCTTTGTGCGTAGTTGTCGTGTATATGATAGTTACAATATCTATTTTTAAGAACTTTCTTGTAGGCCTATAATCTCGTTTTGTATCTTTTTTGCTTGTTTGATTGCTTCTTCCACATGGCTATTAATAAGATCTGTGCTCTCTTCTAATTCCTCTGATTGTGTAGAGATAAAACTTTTTGCTTCCTCTATTGTTTTTTCTACAACAATGCTGGCGCCAACATCAACAAGAACATGTTTGCTATCTATGAGCTCTGTTTTGACGAATGTTCTTGGGCCAAGTTGAGCAAGTACGCTTTTCTTTTCTTTTTGTTTTTCTAGCTCTGATAGACTTTCTTGTAAGTTTATTAATTCTTGCAGATGGTGCTTCAGAAGTTGCTGTTGTTGCTGTACTTCTTTTATTTGGTGGTCTAATAGTTGCAGCTCGAGATATTTTTGTTTTAGAAGTTTCTGTTTCTCTTCACTCATGTTTTGTTTTTGCTTTTTTTGGTTTCTTTTTTTCTGGCTGTTTCTTTACCACCTTTCTTTTTTCTCCTTTTTCTCTTTTTTGTTTTTCTTCTGGAGTTTCTTCTTTTTTTGGTGTTTTTCTTGTTTTCTCTGGTTTTTGTTTTTTTTGTTTTGGCTTCATTGTTACTATTGGGATCTTTAGTTCTTCTAATTCTTTTCTTATTATTTCTGTTGTTGCTTTTGGTTTTATTTTTATTATCCCGTCTAAAGTTTCTATATGAGATATACTACAATTTTTTCTTCTTACCTGACCATCGATGAGTACTGTGTTTTTATCTCCTCTTTCAACAATAACTCCTATTTTTCCTGCATCTCTTCCTGCTATCTTTACAACAAGTCTTCCGACTTCTAATGGATACTTTTTTAACGGTATGCCGTGAATTTCTTTTCGTTTCACGATTAATTTTCTCATTTCTGAAGAAGATAATACTCCGCCATATGGCCTATTTGGTCTTCTTTGACTTTTCGGGAGCTTTCTTATACGATACGGATTAAGACTTGGCACTCCTGGCAACAGTTCTTTTGTCACAGGATCTCTTGCGCGCTTAGGTCTTCTCTCTTTGTAGTGTATGCTTAATCCACCTCCCGGTAATTTCGTCTTCATCCTTCTTAATGAATGCGTTTTTGGTAGCTTCATATTATTGAACCTTTAGTATTTTTCGTAGTATTGTACTGAAGATGATTGAAAAAATAAAGTATGTTCCAAACCATCCAAAGCCTATAAAAATCTTTGGGTTTCCTAATGTGGTGAAAAAATCACCAAACCATCTAAAAAATAAGATGAGTGGAATGGCAGTGTAACCCATTGAGCTAAATGAATGTTTAAACTGATCGCTCATTTGTGCAAATGATTGCTTGCTAAGAGCAGATATTTTTTCTTGATCCTTGTTTTTCTGTGCTTCTTTCATTTGTGTTTGAATTTCTTTGTTTTTTTCTCGTATCTCTTTTAATGCTTTTTGATCTGTTGTATACTTGTGGATGATTGTTATAAGAAGATTAATAATTAAGACAACGATTATTAATCCCAAGAAAGGATGCCAACTTATAAGAAATCCGAGTGTCGGATCAAGAACAAAATGTGCTGTGTTCTTTATTAATGCAATTTTTTCCCATGCTGAAGCAACAAGTAATGCAACGAGGGTGAGAATGATAATAAATTTTCCTTTCATTTTTATTTTTCCATCACTTTTCTTAATGCGGGATACATATCCATCATGTGTTGCTGCGCGATATCTTCATAGAGTTTGTATACGATCATCACTGTAAGAAGAAGACCTGTTCCTGATGTTAGTGCTCCGAGTAGATCTGCTGATGCGGAGAGGAAACCGATAGTTATACCACCCATGATTGTTAAAGGAGTAATGTAGCGTTTCAGTATTTGTTCAAGAACTCTTTGATCTCTTCGAAAACCAGGAATTTGTAATCCTGATGCCATAATTTGTCTTGCCTGTGATGCTGCATCCATTCCTGACGTTTGCACCCAAAAATAAGAGAAAATGACGGAGCCTAGTACCATAATAAGTATGTATGTTATTGCGTGCGCTACATTTATCGCGCTAAACGATCCCGTAATAAGATTTTGAATAATCTGTGTTGGAAATATCCACGCCACAAATCCATTTCCTGCAGGAACATTACCTACAAATTGCCCTATTATTTTTTGAGAAAGTGTTACGATAAAGGCGCTTGCTTCTGGTTTTTCTGCTGCTGTTTGTAATAGGCGTGCGAGGAGTTGAAAATTTGCTAATAAAGCAGCGATTAAAATAACCGGGATATTTGATGTATAAAGGAAACGTAAAGGCCACCGAATTCCATGTCCTCTTATTCTTCCAAAGGAAAGAGGTATTTCTACTTTCATGGCTTGAAAATAAACGGAGAAGAGGAAGATACAGATTGTTGCGAGTATAGCACTCAATGCCAATAGCGCCCCTGTTACATTCCTTCCTATGAGAGAAACGAAAAATACCCATACTTGGCCTACTGGCGCTTCGCTGCTTCCTAGTGCGAAAATTCCGCCAGCGGTTAATGGTGAGAATGCTCTGATGAATGTTTGAGAAGAAACTCCTGCTGCAATAAATAAAGATATACCAGAACCAAACCCCCACTTATTGATCACTTCATCCATATACATAATTAAAATACCACCAATAAAAAGTTGTATGATCAGAAAAATTTGTGCCACTCTAAACGTTGAAAGTGGTAAATTTGTTGATGGTGCGAGACCACCCATAAGAACATAGACCATTGCTTCAAAAATAATGAAAAAGAAGATCATTATTTTTTGAAGACCTTGAAACTTTTTTCTTCCTTCCGGGGTTGTCGTATCTAGTTTAAGTAACCCTGACCCCGTTAGTAATTGTAATACAATAGATGCAGTAACAATAGGGCCTATTCCAAGAGAGGTAATAGAACCGAAACTTGCACCTAGAATAATCGATAATTGTTCAAAATTCGTGAGTGCGTTTTCCCCAAGACCATATAGTGGTATTACACCTAACACAAAGAATAATGCGAGAATGAGTAGCGTCCACTTCAGTTTCGTTTTAAAAGAAAGTTTTTTTTCTATTGGGCCTTTCACTTCGGGAAGGATTGCAAGAAATCGTTCAAGAAGTCCCATCTTATTCTATTAATGAAACCTCTCCTCCGATGCGCTCTATTTTCTCTTTTGCTTTTTGAGAACAATACTTAACTTTAATATGATACTTTTTGTTTGGCTTTCCTTTCCCGAGTAATTTGTTATATCCCTTTTCTTGTAAATTAATCTCTTCTTTTTCAAAGTTGAGATCGCCAACATTTATGGTTTGATACTTTTCTTGGCTATGTTGTGGCCTCTTAAATCCGTGTTTACCAAAATAATTCTGGAGGCCGTATTTTTTTATAATGAATGTTTTCATTTGGTCTGCTCTTTTACCAGAGCCAGCCATCCCTCTTCCTCCGCGGTTTCCTGCACCTCTATGTTTTTTCATTGCGCCCCAGCCGTGTGTTTTTGATCCTCTCTGCCTTGATTTCTTTTTTCTTTTTGTAATCATTTTAGATCATCCTTTGCAATAACTCATTTATTTTCTCTTTTCTGTATCCGATTGCGCCGCCGGCTGCAAATTGTTTTTTTACACCGCCGCGTTCAAAACCACCTTTTGGTGGGCTTAGTTTGAAAAATAACTTTAGACCTGGTAACTCTTTTAAATCGAGTTCGAATGCCATTACTTTTTTTACAAAATCTTCTAACGAGAGCTTTAATTTCTCTTTTACATATTCTTCTGTTAAGATCATCTTTCTTGCTAATTTTCCTCTTTTTTTAAGTAATGTATGCAGTGTTTCTTCATTAATCTCGCCCCATGTAACATAATCCTTTACTTTTGTGATCATTCCTACCATATCGGGAGAATTAGGAATAATCACACAGTTATGCTTCTTATACAAACGCATCATTGTTAGCGTCTCTTTTATTCCTTTCTTTAAACCAGTTCGTCCATGTATCCGTATAACTGCAATTCTTTTATTGTCCATTTTACTTAAATTCTGATAATTTTTTCAACGCATTAAAACATGATTTAACGAGATTA
This sequence comes from Candidatus Woesearchaeota archaeon, assembly GCA_964361555.1. Taxonomy (GTDB): domain Archaea; phylum Nanobdellota; class Nanobdellia; order SCGC-AAA011-G17; family JACPIM01; genus CAYIBE01. The sequence goes on from CAYIBE010000004.1 coordinate 6,341, forward strand.
AGTTTTGTTGCTGTATGTCCTCTTGTTCTTGAGTAGACATCTTTTATTCCTGCCTGTGCTAATATTTTTGCGCACTCTTTTTCTATAACAAGTGAAGAACCTTTTGGAGCGGGTATTAGTTTTACTATAACTGATCCGCACTTTCCTTCTACAACATAGGGTATAGAATTTTTTCCTGTTGGATCTCCTTCCCAAGAACCACACCCTAATTTAATTTTGATAATATTTAATTTTGCTCTTCTCACTGCTTTCTCGCGCGCGGGAACTGTTTCTTTTGCTTTTCCATATCCTATGCCGACGTATCCTTTTTTATTTCCCACAACGGCCATTGCGGCAAATTTCGGTTTATTTCCCTCTTTTGTCTTTTTTTGTGTTTGTCTCCATATGCTTCTTTTTCCACCACCAAACTTACCTTTACTTTGCCCAACAAAGATAAGATCTGTTGTGAGATCTGGTATAAGTGCGTCAACTATCTCTGCTTCGAGAATCTTGGTTCCTATCTTAAATAATTCATCAAAAGAAGTTATTTTTCCTGCCTTTACTTGTCTTCCTAACTCTGTTTTTGGCTGCCAGGAATCTATATCAAATGGTTTTATTCTTCTGATACCTATCTCTACCTGCGCTAGCTCTACTGGTTCTTTTTCTATTGACTGAATTTCAATTTCTTCTTTCATTTTCCTAATAACTTATTCTTTACTTCTGCGATATTTTTTGATAATGGTTCTACGTCTTGATTTTTGTGATGTTCCTTTATAAATAGTTCAATATGGCTCCCTTGTATTCTCTTCTCATCGGGTGCTATCTCTTCACCAAGATGTATTTGTAAGCCTCCGTCTTTTGCTCCTTTTATTAGCGCAAATACTATCGAGCCCTTCAGAGGAGCATAGAATCCTATATCAGGAACAACCTCGCGTATTGATTTTTCTTGTGCTTTTTTTGCTATAAGTATTCCTGTTAAATATGCTGAGGGTGTATTCTTCAGCTTCCCTTTATACCCAAAGTTGATAAGGTGCTTTGATGTTGTAGAAACGAGAGTTTTATCTCCGTTCGGAGCGTATTCGACAATCTGAGCAGAGAGTTTTGTATTTGATTTTCGTATTACTAAACGAGGCTTCCGTGAAACAAGATAAGATAATCTCTTCTTGTAGTTCGTTCGTTTATTGAGTTTTCTTTTGTACATCATTTTTTGTTATGAATTTATTTTCTTCAATGTAAAGTTTTATCAGTCGAATGTTTCTAAATTTGTTGTTCTTTATCCTTACATAAAGATTTCTAAAATCTTTGTTTGAGAGCAATTGTTTGCTTTTAAGTTTTTTTATAAAGTTACGTTGGGAGCGTACCTTTCCTATCCAGGCTGTTTTTCTTGATAAGCGAGCTGTTTTTTTTCCTTTTTGTGATCCTCTCTTCTTTCGTTTACCTTTTCTTTTCTGGATAATGAGCTTTCTTGCATGCGCTCTTGAGTGTCCTTCATATGGTTTTGTTTTAATGATCTTTTTTGTAATTAGTGAACGGATATCTGCTTTTGTTATTGCTTCCTTTATCTCTGGTAGTTTTGATTTGTCGAACGTGATACTTCTTTTTCCTTTTTTAAGCAATTGTGCAGCTAACCTTTTCTGGTTTTTAACGTTCATGTTTTACCTTCCAGCACTTTTCGTTTTTCTTCTTTTTCTCTTTTTTGTTTTTCTTCTGGAGTTTCTTCTTTTTTTGGTGATTCTATTGGTTCTTTTTTTGGTGCTTCTTGTTTCTTCTTTTCCTTCTTGTTCTGTTTTCTTTTTTTCAGTTGATCCTCAATCTGAGAGATATAGTGATCTATACTTTTTATGTTTAAAACGTGCATATTTTTTTCTCGCGCTTTTTTTAATAATTTAATACGCTTCCTCTCTCCTACGGATTTAGATAAGATTATTGCTTCGTCTTTTTTTATCTGCTCTAGCTGTTTTTCATGAGTAATAAGAATTGGTTTAAATCCGGAAGGTGAAAATCCTCGTACTGATTGCGGTGAAGAGTAACCTATAGAGGGCATTTTTATGTGACCCCTCAACTTTTTTCTTAATTTAGAATGCATTCCTTTTGGAGCTCTCCAGTTCTTACTCAAATTTGTCAACCCATGACCTTGCTGGCGTATGAACTTCGGTTTCTTACTCTTAAGTATCTCTCTGATCTTTAATGCATTTTCCATATTATCTCAACATGTATATCCCGTCTTGGAATACTCTCCTGTCTCTCTTTGTGATTCTTGTTGCGCGCTCAAGATTTGCTGCAGTTTGACCTGCTTTTTCTATATCAGATGATTCGACTGTAATGATATCACCGGTTAATTGAACTTTTGTATCGTCAAGTATATTTGCTTTCCTTGGAATTTTCTCGCCTAAGAAATTACTTATTATCACTTGCTTTCCTTCTATCGTTACTTTCATAGGAAAATGTCCTGAACAGACCTTTAATCTGTATATATATCCCACCGTGACTCCTTGAATAATATTTTTTATATGTGATTCGAACGTACCTATTAACCTCTTTTCTTTTTTTGATGACTTCTTTGTGGATACTATTATCTTTTTATCGTTAAGTGCCATATTTATTCCGGGATATGCTAGTTTTTTTTCTACTGTTCCGTTTGGTCCGATTACTTTAAACACATTTCCTTCTTTTGTTACCTTTATTCCTTCTGGTATTTCTATTATTCGTTCTAGAATCTTTTTTTCCATTAGTAACAGTACGCCAACAGTCTTCCTCCAAGTTTCTTCTCTTTCGCTTCATGATGTGTGAGAATCCCTTTATTTGTTGAAACAAGAATAATACCTACATTTTTTGCTGGTAAATATCTCTTCTCATATTTTTCATAATTATCTAATTTTACTGGGTATCTCGGTTTAATAACACAACATTTATTGATTTTTTTTGAAAGTATTACTGTTACTATGTTTCCTCTATTCGTTTTTTCAATTTTAAAGTCCGCAATATAACTATTCGATTTCATAAGATCCAAGACAGATATAACGATTTTTGAGCTTGGACTAATAGTGCACTCTAATTTTCCAACCTTTTCCGCATTCCATATGTTTGATAATGCGACTGCGAGTGGATCATTCAATGTCATTTTTTTCTCCTAACTATATTTTTTGAATCCTAAGTCTTTTGCTTGCTCTCTAAAACATTGCCTGCATAAATGTATTCCGTATTTTTGTATATGCGCGTGAGTTCTTCCACAATTTCTACATTTATGCAAAGCCTCTCCGGTCGTTCTTTTTTTTGGTGAGTTATGTTTGAGATATTTTTTCCATATTGTTGGTTTCTCTTTCAATTGTGTATACGCCTTTCTGAAATTACTTGTCGTCATTCTTCTTCACCTACATTTATTGAATATTTTGATTTCATGAAATGCATTGCCTCTTCTTTTTTTATTCTTATTTTTCTTGGTACTCGTTTTTTATGCACTCTTCTTTTACTTATTCTGAATCCTGGGCGTGATAATGTTACTGCGATCTCAAATCCGATAATTCCCACTTGCATATCATACTCTGCGCCTGGAACATCTAAGTATTCTGCTATACCAAATGAAAAATTTCCACCATCGTCAAAATTTTTTGGACTTAGAGTATTATTTTTTGCTTGCAATAACCGTATGAGAAACTCTTCTGCTCTTTTACCTCTTAGAGTTACTTTGCACCCTATATTTAATCCTGGACGTATTCCCCAGCTAGGAATTCTCTTTTTTGTTGTGGTTTGTATTGGTTTTATGTTCGTTAAATTTTTTAACAAGCGGATAGCTTTTTCCATTCTTTCTCCTGGTCCGCTTGTGCCCATATTCAAAGTTACTTTCTCTATCCGAATTTCTTGCATGACATTCATTGTGAAACTGGTTTCTCAATAACAAAGGCGAAGTCTTTCTTTGTTGTTATTTTTTCCTTATTTGTTTTTATAGTTACTTTCCCCTCACTTATTGCTGTCGATGGCTCTATGTGATCTACTACTCCGGTTCTTCCTTTATATTTTCCTCCGGTAATATACACTATTGCTCCTTTTTCAAATTTTAGCGATTTTTTGATTTTGTTTTCTTGGAGTAGGATCGTATCTCCTGTCTTATAATTGTCTTTTTCTACACGCATATTCGTACCATCATGAAGATTTAGTTGTGTGATCTGTTTCTTTAAGATTGTTTTATTTTTTATTTTAGCTAATCTGCTTTCTGTTTCTTCCTTCTGTATTCTTTCTAATGAGATTTTTCCATCGTTGTTGTAAAGAACTCTGTAATGCTCGTTAAGCGATGTTAAAGAGATCGTATCCAATATTCCGACTGCGAATTTTGGAGATTTTCTTATCTGGTTATTAACGCGTATTGTCCCTTGATTTAAAATTCTCTTTGAATCTTTTATCGTTTTTGTATATTTCAGCAAGTCTATTAAAATGACATTTAGTGTAATGGCCTCTTCAAATTTATGTGCGCCTGGCAATGGCCTAGCTACAAATTTTATGCCCTTCCTTTGTGATAGAGGCCAAAATCTAGGCGCTCTTAGTCTTTTTAGATGTGCCATTTTTTCTATTTAATGATTCTTTTCTTTGCTTGTCCTCCATATTTAACTCTGTAATAATAAGATTTGATGCATGAATTGGGTAAAACGCTTTTGATCCGTCTTTTTTTGTTAATTGAATGTTTTCTATATGGACTCTTGATTTTTTACTATCTGTGTCAAGTATTTTGCCTTCTTTTTTCTTAAACTGCCCTGTTAATATTTTTACTTTATCTCCTTTTCTTATTCCTAATGAAGTAGCATGATATTTTTTTTGTAATTCGTCAGACAGATGTGCAGATAAAAATTTTCTTTTTAGATGTAATGGAGCATTCACTCTGTATTTTCTCTGTTTTCGCGGTTGAATACTTGACTTCCACTGTTTTGAGAATATTTGTTTCATGTTATACTACCATGCTCGCTACTTTTGCTATATTTGGCCATCGCTCAGAGACTTCTTTAGCGACCGCTCCTTTGAAAATTGTTCCTTTAGGTGTTCCTTTTTCATCTTTTAAGATGACGACTGCGTTGTCTTCAAATTTTATTCTTGTTCCGTCTGGGCGTCTGTATTCTCTTCGCTGCCGCACAATAATCGCGGGTACTACTTGTTTTCTCATTTCTTTTGTACCTTTTACGACAGAAACAAGGATAAGATCGCCGATGCCTGCGGAGGGCTTTCTTCCTCTTACTGTTTTTGATCTTTTTACTGAGACTAATCTTACTTTTTTTGCACCCGAGTTATCGCATGTATCAATAAGCGAACCGTGCATTAATCCTTTTGTTATTCTTCCTTGTATTGCTTTCATTTTATCTTCTCAATAATCACAAAGTTTTTTGTCTTTGAGATTGGTCGGCATTCCATTACTCTTACGATATCCCCTTCTTCTGCTTTAATTGAGTCTGGATTGTGAACCATGATACGAGTTCTTCTCTTTTCGAACCTCTCATACTTTTTTAAGTGAAATAGTCTACTGAATTCTATTTTTGCTGTTCTTGTTGATTTTGTCGAAACCACTTTTCCGATAAATGTCCTTCCTCTTACTCTCAGATTTCCGAAGAAAGGGTCATGCTTATCTTTTCCCGAACTTGATTGAGGGAGGGTTACTTTTACGCCAATATTTTTTATTTTCATTTTTTTATAATTCTCTCATGTGGTTTTCCTATTATATCTTGTCCTTCAAGGACGATTTCTTTTTGATTAATTTTTGTTTTCATTGTGATCTTATTTTTTATTATTTTTTTTATTGAGTTTGCTGTTTGTATGTTAATCGTATTTTGTGTTTCATCAATTATCTTACCCCGCAATCCGACGAGACTTTTATTTTTCGCTTTGATAATTGTGATAGTTAATCCTATGAGTTCATGCCTTTTGAGGTTGATCATTATCTCCTTTACCTTTCGTCTCTTGATTCAACAGCAAAACCTAATTTTATCAATTCTTGTTTTGCTCGTAATGCATGATTTCCCTGAAGCTCAATAGTATTTCCTTTGACGGTTCCACCACACGCGAACTTGGCTTTGAGTTTTTTTGCGATATCTTTTATATCTATTTCTTTGCTGTTTATTCCTTCGATCACTGTTATTATTTTTCCGAATTTTCTTTTGTCTTCTCTGATCTTTATTCTTTGATCGCGTTTCGCTATATTCTCCCATACACCTAGTTCTTTGGGTAAACCTGTTAACGGATCGATTTCGCTCATGCCTTTTTGTTCTTTACCTCCTTCTCTTTATTATTTTGAATTGTCATAAGTTTTGCAATCGATCTCCGAAGTTCTCTAATACGCCCAGGATTTTCGATTGCCGTTCCTACGGCCCTTTGACTATTATACTTCATTAATTCTTTATTAAGTTCTGTCATCTTTTCTTTTATCTCTTCTTGAGATACCTGTTTTATTTCAGTTTTCTTGATTATTGCCATTTTTTAATTCTTTATTTTCGATTATTATTTCTTTTTTTGGTGTTTCTGTTAACTCTTTTTTTGACTTTGTTGATTTTTTTTCTTTTTTCTTTTCTTTTTCTTGTTGTAACGATTCTTCTTTTTTTGGTGTTTCTGTTAACTCTTTTTTTGGTTCTTCTTTTATTTCCACTAGTTGTTTTTCTGTTGTTTGTATTATTCTTTCTTTAATATCTATTCTATCTCCTAAGACCAAATCTGGTGGCATGATGCTTACTCTTACACCAATAACGCCTGGTTTAAGTTTCGCATAATCATAGGCTCGTTGAACATAATTTTCTGACGCATCTCCTGATTTTTTTAAATAACCTGCAGAGAATCTCCATTTTTTTGCTCTTGCGCTTGGAACTTTTCCTGAAATGATTATTTCTGCTCCCATTGCTCCTGCATCCATAACACTTTGGAGTGTTTTGTACCCAACTGATTTAAATCGTTGGGATCCTAATCGTTCTAGAACAGAAACAATTCTGTCACATACATAATTTACATCAAGCATTGGGTTTTGCAGTTCTGCGATTTCAATTTGTGGGTTCTCCATCTTAAATCTCTTCTTTAATGTTGCTGTTAATCGTTGTATATTCTCGCCTTTTCTTCCTACCACAATACCCGGATGGGTTGTATAGACTACTATTTTTTCTCCTAACGGCGTTCTTTTTATTTCTGTATGCGAGTATCCTGTTTTTCTTAGTTGAGAATGTAAGTAGTCCTGAATCTGTTTTTCTTTCAATTTTTGACTTATGAACTGTCTTTCAATCATTTTTTCTTTTCTTCCTTCTTCGATTTAACTTCTGTTTCTTGAACTTCTATGTCTATATGCGTTCTTTTCATCTTCCCTCTATGTCTTCCTGCGTGCATTGGGGTTGATGCCTTGTTAACAACTATTTTTTTTAGTAGTAGCCTATCCGTATTTAATCCCTTATCTTTTGCATTTGCTTCAACTGAATCTAATAATTTTATGATTTCTTTTGTTGCTTTTTCCGGATAAAAGCCTGCGCTCATATTCCCCTTTCTGTGCCCCCTATTTTGATTAAATCTTCTGAGTGGTATTGCTATCTTTTTCTTGAGGACGAGTTCTAGCTTTTTTTTCGCCAGCGTGACGGTCTGATATTTGATAAAATTGCAGATTTCTATTGAAGCCTTTGTTGAAATAGGTAAGTCTATTCCTTTGACTGTTGCTATATTTGACTTGTCCATGGTTATTTAGCAGACGCCTGTCCTGAGCTTGATTTTGTTGCTCCGATACCTGGTGCAGAGTGTGTTACTCTTCTCCTTGTTAATGTTAATTCACCTAAATAGTGTCCTACCATTTCTTCCATGATGAGCACGGGAGTCCACTCTTTTCCGTTATAGATAAGGATAAGAGTTCCTACCATTTCTGGTAAAACGATCATGTCGCGCACGTGTGTTTTTATTGCTTTTTTTGTTCCTTTACCTTTTTTTATTTTTGCCAATAGTATTTTTTCTTGTTCTGAAAGTCCCCGTACTATCGTTCTTCTTTGTCTTGATGGTAATAATTTTGCAAATTCTTGTAGATCCATCTGTTGCATTTGTTCTAATGTTTTTCCTTTATAGGTAAACTGTTTTGCCATTAATCTTTTCTTCCTTTACTTCTTCCTGATTTTCTTGCATGAAGAGGTCCTACGTTTCTTCCAGGGGGTGCAAATCGTGGCGGTGATTTTACTTTTGCATGTTGTCTTCCCCTTCCTGAACCGAATGGATGATCAACTGCATTCATAGCGACACCTGAGGTTCGTGGATATAATTTCCCTCTTGCTCTCATGATGTGATGCACTTTTCCCGCTTTTACGAATGGTTTATCTTTTCTTCCTTTGCCTGTTATCGTGCCAATTGTCGCTCTACACCATCCGTTTACTTTCTTTTGTTTTTTTGAGGGAAGCTGGAGTAGGATTTCTTCGTTTATATTAGAGATTACTTTTGTTGTCAACCCTGGTGCTCTGCATAATTTACCACCATCTCCTGGTTTTAGTTCAATATTATAGACCATTGTTCCTTCTGGAATTTTTCTTAGGGGGAGTGTATTTCCTCTCTTTACTTCTGCATTTATTCCAGACTGTATTTCTTCATTTACACGTATGCCTTCTGGAGCGAACATATTCACCATCTCATTATCTTCATAGTGGACTATGGCAACTGGTGCTAAAAATCCTTTATTGTGTTTGAGATCGATAATTTTTCCTTTTACCATTGTGGTTTTTTCTCTTTCATCATATCTTCTATGCTTTACCTTTATCCCCCATCTAAAAGAGTGAGCCCTGTAGGTAGTAGAACCTTTTCCTCGTGCTTGTGTAATAATCCTTTTCCCCATGTTACATTATTCCTAACTGAGTAGCAATGTCTATCGCGGGTGTTTCTGCTGATAGTTTAATGTATGCTTTTTTCTTTCCTTTCTGTATTGTGGTGTTTACTTTCATCACTTTTACTTTAAACATTTCCTCTACTGCTTTTTTTATTTCTTCTTTCGTTACTTTTTTTTCTACTATGAACACTATCTTGTTCTCTGATTCCATCAGCTTAACTGATTTTTCTGTTGACAGTGGGTAGCGCAATATTCTTTCCATAGTTCTTTATCTATCTTTTTCCTCC
>CAYIBE010000005.1:0-13281 GCA_964361555.1 Candidatus Woesearchaeota archaeon
ATCTCGCTCGGAAATTGAATTTCTTTTTTTGTTCCAAATGCTGCTTCTTCAAATGATATATCGAGATCGTAACGTAAGTCACTTCCCCTCTGCTTTGCTCTTCTATTTCCACGACCGAAGAAAACATCAAAGATACTGTCAAATCCATTGCCGAAATCACGGAAAATATCAAAATCAAAATCTCTGAAAATATCTTCCTGAGTAAAGCGTTGATCAAATCCTTCGTGTCCAAACTGATCGTATTGTGCTCTTTTTTGATCGTCACTTAAAACAGCATACGCTTCAGAAATCTCTTTAAACTTTTCTTCTGTTGATTTATCTTTTGTAATATCGGGATGATATTTTTTTGCTAAGGTTTTATATGCTTTTTTTATGTCTTCTTTCGATGCATTTTTCTGTATTCCGAGTATGTCATAGTAATCTCTTTTTGTCATGTTATACAAAGCTTACTTCTATAACTGCTTCTAGGGCATCCTGCTTGTGTTTGGGATCTATAAATTGATAGGCTTCCCCTCCTACATCCATAGGATTTTGAGTAAATGAAGATGAGTTATATACTGCTATAGCTGGTTTAGGGTATTGAAGAAGCAACGTTTCTAGCTCATCATCTTCGCTATCAAATCTAAGTTGGTTTATATTAAAGGCAAATATTTCATCACCTCGCCTATATGTTCCCCTTTCTAAAAATTCATTTATTCTAGATCCGTCTATTACAGTATATAAGAATTTTGAGCTGTAGATATCATGTTTTTTTAACTCTTTCTGAAACATACTATCTGCTGTTAAAATCTTATCTGAATTTTTATCATATTTTTCTTCTTTGCTTGAATCAATTTTTATCCTGATTCTTCGTACTTCTTTATTTTTTTGAATCATGCGTTCTGTACTTCCGATTTATGTTAATCTACTAATAATTTATTTTTCGTCTTTTACTTTATAATCTGCATCAACAACAGAGTCATCATCTTTTTTGTTTTCTGGTTTCTTTTTTGCTTGTTCTTCTGCTGCTTTTTTGTAGAGTTCTGCTGATGCTTCCTGAACAACTTGGTTCATTGCTTCCAGTTTCTTCTTTATCTTTTCTGCATCTTTCTTATCTTCCTTGAGTAGTTTCTTTAGTTCTTCTATGTGCTTCTTGATTTCTTCTATTTTTTTATTCTCGACCTTTCCTTCTAAATCTTTCAAGAGCTTCTCTGTTGTGTATACAAGCGTATCTGCCTGGTTGATTATTTCTACCTCCTCTTTTCTTGTCTTGTCTTGTTCTGCAAATTGCTCTGCTTCTTTTCTCATGCGTTCTACTTCTGCATCATTTAATTTTGTTGATGCTGTTATCTTAATTCTCTGTTCTTTTCCTGTTCCTAAATCTTTTGCGTTTACATCGACAATGCCATTCGCATCAATATCAAACGTTACTTCGATTTGAGGAATACCCCTGGGAGCAGGTGGAATGCCGACAAGATCAAATTGACCTAGGTGTTTATTATCTGCAGCCATTTCTCTTTCTCCTTGAAATACGCGAATACTTACTGCTGATTGATTATCTTCTGCTGTAGAGAATATCTGTGATTTTTTTGTTGGAATTGTTGTGTTTCGTTCTATCAATTTTGTAAATATTCCTCCGAGTGTTTCAATACCGAGACTTAATGGCGTTACGTCTAAAAGGAGAACATCTTTGACTTCACCTGCAAGAACGCCTGCTTGGATTGCTGCTCCTTGCGCAACACATTCCATTGGATCAACACCACGTTCAATTTTTTTTCCAAATAAATCTTCAACAAATTTTTGGACAACTGGCATGCGTGTTGGGCCACCAACGAGAATTACTTTACCGATCTCTTCTTTCGATAGTTTTGCATCTTTGAGCGCTTGTTTTACTGGTGCTTCACAGCGTTTGATAATCGGATCTACTAACTTCTCTAATAATGATCGTGTAAACTTCATATGGAGATGCTTGGGAGCTCCGTGTGACGATGCAATAAATGGTAGATTAAGCTCTGTTTCTCCTGTTGTTGAAAGTTCTATTTTTGCTTTTTCTGCTGCTTCACGAACTCGTTGAACTGCTGTATCGTCGTCATTGAGATCAATTCCTGTTTCTTTTTTGAATTCATTTATAATATGTTTTATGATCACTTCGTCCATATCTGTTCCGCCGAGTTGCGTGTCGCCTGACGTTGATTTTACTTCGAAAACGCCATCACCAAATTCCATAATAGTGACATCAAGCGTTCCTCCGCCGAAATCAAAAACCAAAAATTTGAGCTCTTTGCTTGTTTTGTCTAAGCCGTATGCTAACGATGCTGCGGTCGGTTCATTGACAAGACGAATAACTTCTAAACCCGCAATCTCTCCTGCATCTTTTGTTGCTTGTCTTTGGTTATCATCAAAATACGCTGGTACTGTGATAACTGCTTTACTTACTTTTTCTCCGAGGAATTCTTCTGTATCTTTCTTGATCTTTTGTAAAATGAATGCGGATATTTGTTGTGGTGAATATTCTTTTCCATGAATCTTATATTTGTAGTTTGTTCCCATCTTTCTCTTTGCTGTAATTACTGTACCTTCCGGATTAGAAACTGCTTGACGTCGTGCTGGCTCACCAACTAACACTTGACCGTCTTTTGTGAATGCAACGACTGAGGGAAATGATTTTCCATATAACGTTGATCCTTCTGCACTTGGAATAATTTTTGGTCTACCTGCTTCTAATACTGCGGCAGCTGAATTGCTGGTTCCTAAATCAATCCCGATGATCTTAGCCATTTTGAATTACCTCCGAATTATGATTTTTCACTTCTTTTTTTCCATTTGAAATAATCACCTTTGAAGGTCGTAATATGAACTCGTGAAAGATATACCCTTTTTGAATTACCTCGATAATGCTGTTTTCTTCTTGATCACTTTCTACTTTTTTTAACACTTCGTGTTTGAATGGGTCAAGTTCTTGTGTTTCTATAGGTTTAATGTTATGGTGCTGTAAAAACTGCATGAGTTGATTGTATACCATGTGAATTCCTTTTACTGTTTCTTGATTTCCTTGTTGTTTTTTTAGTGTGTTGAGCGCAGCTTCGAAGACATCAACAATTTTCAGCATTTCTAAAAAAATTTTCTGTTGTGCTTGCCTTTCTATAAGCGGTTTTTCTTTTTCTGTTCGTTTGATGTAATTTTCGAAATCTGCCTGAACTCTCTTTAATGTATTAATATATTCGGTCATAATCTTTTCTTTTTCTTGGAGTTGCTCTTCACATTGTTGTTCTTTAGCCATTTCTGATACTTGTTTATGAGATTGTTGTTTTGCCATGTTATTAGAAAATTAACCGAGGTAGTTTGGAACTTTTTGGATTCCTGCTCTTGCTGTTCTGATATAGTTTTCTTCTATTTCTTTATAACGTTGAATATCTTCCTCTCTCACTGACGGCTTTATTCGTATAAGTGCTTCTTCAAAATTCTTCATTTCAACGCGTCGTGATTCGAGATTTTTTCTTAAGGCGATCAATGCTGCTTCTCGACATACTGCCTCGATATCTGCACCGACATACCCTTCGGTATTCTTTGCTAATTCATCGATATTTACATCTTCTGCAAGAGGCATATTTCTGGTGTGTATTTTAAAGATAGAGTCTCTTGCAGTCGTATCTGGAACTGGTGTTGCTATCACTTTATCAAAACGTCCTGGACGTAAAAGCGCTGCATCGAGCATGTCTGCTCTGTTTGTTGCTCCAATAACGACAACACCTGTAAGTTCTTCTAAGCCATCCATTTCCGTCAGTAACTGATTCACAACACGCTCTGTGCCGCCCGAACTTTCTTCTGAACCGCGCATGCGCGCTATGGAATCAATTTCGTCAAAGAAAATGATTGTTGGTGATGCTTGGCGTGCTTTTTCAAATATCTTCCTAACTCCCTTCTCTGATTCGCCAACCCACTTCGAGATTAATTCTGGTCCTTTAATATAAATGAAATTTGCTTCTGATTCTGTTGCCACTGCTTTCGCGAGAAGTGTTTTTCCTGTTCCTGGTGGACCATAGAGTAAAATTCCTTTTGGTGCTCGTATACCCATTGCAGTGAAAACGTGACTGTGTTTTAGAGGCCATTCTACAGCTTCTTTCAGTTCTTGTTTTAGTATTTCTAAGCCACCAATATCCTCCCAATTGACATTCGGTGTCTCTATGAGTACTTCTCGCAACGCTGATGGACGAACAGATTTTAATGCTTCTTTAAAGTCGTGATTCACTACGCTCAGTTTATCAAGAACTTCTTTTGGAATTTCTTTACCTTCTCGTAAGTTTAACGATGGAATTATTTTACGTATCGCGCTCATTGCAGCTTCTTTTGCTAACGATGCAATATCTGCGCCCACAAAGCCGTGTGTAATACTTGCTAATTTTTCTAAATCAACATCTTCCGCAAGCGGCATATTCCGAGTATGTATTTTTAGAATATTTAATCGTGCTCCTTTGTTTGGTACTTCAATGAAGACTTCACGATCAAAGCGTCCTGGACGTCGTAATGCTGGATCGAGAGCGTTTGGCCTGTTTGTCGCTCCGATGACAATAACTTTCCCCCTATTTTTGAGACCATCCATCATCGTTAATAACTGGGAGACCATTCGTCGTTCTACTTCACCATATGTTTCTTCTCGTTTTGGCGCTATGGAATCGATTTCATCAATAAAAATAATGGAGGGGGCGTTTTTTTCTGCTTCTTGAAAAATTTCTCGAATTCTTTTTTCTGTTTCTCCATAAAATTTGCTTGTTAGCTCCGGACCGTTTATTAAAAGAAAGTTTGCTTCTGATTCATTGGCTACTGCGCGCGCAAGGAGTGTTTTTCCTGTTCCTGGTGGACCGTGAAGCAATACTCCTCGTGGAGGTTCTACCCCTAAACGTTCAAAAATCTCTGGATGTTTTAATGGTAATTCTACCATCTCTCGCACTTTTTTTACTTCATCTGTTAAACCGCCAATGTCTTCATACGTTACGTCTGGAACTTTTGTTTCTTCTGCAATCTGGATTGATTTTGATGATACAATAATTTCTGTATTTTCTGTGACGATAACTACTTGTTTTGGTAATGCCTCTGCAACAATAAATTTTAGGGAACCGAATCCGAAGTTTCCCATAAAGCCTCGTTCAAAGACATCAAAAATATCTTCAAAGGGACTTCCTGTCATTGTTCTTCTTCTTGAGCGTGTTCCTCCTAATGCAACAATATCTCCTTTCACGAGAGCGCGACCAAGTAATCCTCTTTTGAATAGTTCTGGATCTGCTTGAATCATGACTCCTTGTTGTGCCGGAGCTATGGTTACTGATTTTGCCTCTCTAACTTCTGCTCTGCGCACTTGGACAAAATCACCAATACCTGTTCGTGCATTTCTTCTTAAAATGCCATCCATACGAATGATTGACTGACCAATATCTGTTGGATATGCGCGATCTGCTATTCCTACTGTTGTTCTTCCGCCTTCAATTTCAATAATATCTCCTGCACGTGCGCCAATCTGACGCATTGTTTGTGAATCAATACGGACAATTCCCTTATACGCTTCTTCTTGCAGAGCTTCTTGCACTTTTAATGTGCTTGCGTTTGGATTTTCTTTTTTTGTGATCATGGTTGGATTCTCCTTATTTTTCTCGAGAAGAATAATGATAGTTTTTCTGGTTCTTCTAATGACATGTTTATTAATCTTATCATCTCTTCATGAAATTCTTCCTGGAAATCTATAATTTCTCTCGGTATCGATACAGTGTATGAGTTTCCTACTAAACGTAGTTTTACCTGAAATTGTTTCCTCTTGAGTTTAGTGAAATTTTCATATTCTTGAAAATCAAGTGGGTGATAGATTATTTTTTTACAATCTAGGCATCGTTTTATTCGTAATTGAAATCCATCTTTTATTACTGTATCGTCAGTCGTTTGAGTGTTACAGTCATTACAAAGGATTGGGTGATTAAATATATCTTCCATATGTATACGTATTGGTGTATACATCTAGTATATAAATTTTTCGGCTGAATGGGCTTTGCACAATAATCCAATCCTGCACAAGAATCGTGGGTTTTGCTTGTGCAATGGTTTAAATAGAACTTATAACTTTTGAAAAGCAAATGACTACACTATCTCAAAAAATCATTTATGGTTATGATCGAAATAGAGGTAACCTTATGTCCGAAGCGATAAGTGCTGGTAGAGACAAAGATTATTTGGGCATTGATAGTGGAGGTAACCATTTTGTTGTCCAGATGGACTGGGGGAGACAAGACCAGAAGAGATAAATCATTCATCTTGTGTCGTGTATGAACTTGTAAGATACTACCCAAAAAGCACTAAGACAATTTTAAAACGAGTAAAACTAAAGCATCTTGAAGATATAGTACTAACCTCTATTCGACAAAAAATAATAGAAAATGAAGCAGAGTTGGAATAATAACGCACCTTTGCTATGCTTTTTTAATCACTAGGATATGCGGACTTAAACCAAAAAGACTGATCTCTCGTTCATGAATTATCTGCAACTTTGTTTTTTTAATAAGATTTCGTATTTGTTCAACGTGATTTGTTAATAAAACTATTGTCCCTTCTGCTTTAAGAATACGTAACATTTCCTTAAAAAATAATTCAAGAAAATTTTTGTTACTTTGTGTATGCGCTTGCTTTTCAAAAGGTAGATTCGTAACTATTTTATTTATTGAATTTTTTTCTAATCCTGTATGCGTTGCATCTCGCTGTTCAAAAACGATTTCTTTTTTTGATCGCCTCATATTTTTCTTGGCTAATTGAATTGCCTTTGGATTGATATCATATCCATATGCTTTCGCACCGATAAATGCTGCTTCAATTGCAATTGTACCAACACCACACATTGGATCAAGAACGATGTCATTTTTTGTCACTCGCGCAAGTTTCACGAGAGCGTAAGCAATATTTGCTTTTAATGAAGCTGGCAGAGAATGGCGCTTGTAGTCTCTCTTATAGAGCGGTTCTTTTCCCAGGCGTATGCCGAAGAGTACATTGTCATTTTCAATGAGAAGATGAACATCAATATCTGGTTTTCCTTCTTTTTTGAAAGAATAACCTTTTCTTGCTATTATCTTTGCGGCAAGTTTTTTCAAACGTTCTTGTGTGAATTTTCTTTCTCCAATTATTGACACGGTAATTGCAAAGGTGACTTTTTGTGATATTGTTCTTATCTTACGACATACGTCTACTGCTTCCGAAAGATCAATCTTTTCTAGTTCATCTGCTATATTCCGTAGTTTTCCAATTTGATGTTGAACATCTTTTATGTTCTTGAGAAAGATAAGGATATCATCTGGTGATCGTAAGGTAAGCAGTTCTTGAGGATTGTCGTTGAACGTAATGAGTATTTTTCTATATTCTTGTTTTTCTTTTTTTATGTTTCTTTCTTGAAGTTCGTTCAAAATAACATCTTCGAGATTGCGTGGTGTAATAACAAGGTACTGCATTCTTTTACGTACTTCCTGCATTATAAAAATGCTTCTTTAGAATGGTTCTTTGTCAATATTTTTTAAAATTTCTGCTGCAGAAGAAACGCGCGTTAATCCTCCTTTTTTACCACAGTTCGGACAAAATGCATTTGCCCTGTGGTGACGTGATTCATACTTACAGTATGTACATTTGTAGGGTATTTTATTAGAAATTTGTTTAGAAAATGTTTGTTGAGGTTCTTTGAGTGGTACAACTTTTTTTTGTTGCTTAATAACTGAAAATTGAGGTTCCTCTTCTTCTTTGAATGGATCAAAATGGTGAATTGTTTCTCTTGGTTCTTGTGGTGATACAGGACGAGGTTTTCTTACACCCATCCTTCCGAACATTGAATATGAACATTCCTTACATACCCATTTTCCGCCTGGTATGGCTTTAAGCTGACTTACATGAACAAGTTTCCCGCAGTTACCACAGGTAAGTTCTTTTGAATCAATAATCCTTTCTGCTGCCATCGCTTTGATTTAAACCGCGTATATATATAAATATTTGTAAGATGGAGTTATATTTTCTGGTTACCTGTTTCTCTTGCTTTTTGCTTTTTTTAGCTAAAAGGATATAAACCTCCTTGGATGCGGGTGGTTTATGATTAGCTCTGGAAATTCTCAATTTGACTCTCTTCTTGATGGGGGGTATCGTGAAGAGGTTACGTTACTCTATGGCCCTGCTGCTTCTGGAAAAACAACTTTGTGTTTCGTCTTAGCTTGCGACATGCTTAAAAGAGATAAAAAAGTTGTTTATCTTGACACAGAGAATGGATTTTCCATTGAACGATTTATGCAGATTTGCGGACCGGGATATCTTACTATGTTAGACAGACTACTACTTTTGAAAGCTGCTTCATTTCCTGACCAATGTAAAAAAATTGATAGTCTGATGAAGCTAGTGCATATTGATCTTATTATTATCGATTCTCTTGGTATTCATTATCGTCATGTATTACAGGATAATCCGACAGAAACAAACAAACAAATGGATCGCCAATTGCGCATCCTTACCGAGATTTCACGGCGAGGAGTTCCTATTTTTGTAACAACTCAGGTTTCTACGAATCCTGAAACTGGCGAAGTGCATATGGTTGGTGGTGAGATGGTAAAATCCTGGGGAAAAAGTATCATTGAATTACGTAAAGATCCTCGAAAGATTATGTTGAAACGCCCAGAAGAACGAAGTACCAGTTTTGAGATTATTGATCGCGGGATAAGTATTTTATCATTTTAAAGAATATCATAGATGGTATGACTCTTACTATGCTTCTTGCATTTTTGGCTGAAGTTTTTCTCTTTTTTTGTTATTATTATTTTCTATATATTTACATTTCGGATAGTTTTCGCACCCTATGAATGAATTATAAATACTTTTTCTAATAACGAGCTTTCCTTTGCACTCCGGACAGATTTTGTTTTTTTCTAAGACAATATCTGATTTTTTTGTTGAGCATTCCTTATTGATACATAACTCAATTGGACGTTTTCCTTGTTTGATAATGGATATTTTTGGGTATTGACAGCTATCACATATCTGTTTTGTTACACGCACAAGAGCTCCCTTTGGTATAGAGAACGTTGTGCCGCATGTTTCATAATGATCGCAGGAAACAAAGATACCGAATTTTCCTTTCACCAAATTAAGTAAACCTTCTTTACAGTTCGGACATTTTCCTACTAACGATGCCTGAGTACGTGTTTCTTTTATTGCTTCTAAAAGTTCTTTTCCTATATGTTTTTCATTTTCTTTGAAATGGATAGAAAAATCATTCACAAATTTTATTGCTTTTTTTAAGATTTCTTCCTTCTTTTTCTTTCCTTCTCGAATTTGTTCCATTTCTTCTTCAAACTGACGCGTTAATGCTTCATCGAGAATTTCCGGAACATATTTTTTTAACGTATCGTTTGTTTTCAATCCTAAATCAGTCACTTCAATTGATTTTTCTATAATATAATCTCTTTGATAGAGGGAATCAACGATTTGCGCGCGCGTTGCTTTTGTTCCTAGACTTTTTTCTTCTAATTCTTTTATAATTGATGCCTGAGTATATCTTTTTGGTGGTTGTGTTTCCTTTGCATGAAGAATTATTCCTTTATTTTCTAGTATTTGATCTTTTTCCAGATTTGGTAACTCTTCTTCACTAAACTTTGCATATTTTCCATAAAGTACGTGCCATCCTTTCTCTATCGTTCTTGTTCCTGATGTTACAAATGTTTCATTATCAACATCTATCATAATACTCATTGTTTCTCTTTTTGCTATTGTCCCAAACGTTGCTAAAAAACGATGGACTATTAAGTCATAGAGTTTTGCGTCACGCTCTGTGAGTTTTCCTATTTCTCCTGTTGGATATATTGCTGGATGTGCAGGATCTGATTTTTTTCCTTCATTTGGTTTAAGATTTTTTGGTAAAATTTTTACGAGCGCTGCATATTGTTCTTGTTTTGATAGTTTTGTGAGTATTTTTGTGTATCCGAGAGAAGGAGGAAGTTTTTGCGATGACGTTCTTGGATAGGAAATGTATCCTTTTGTGTATAAGTTTTGTGCAATTTGAAGCGTTTGTTTTGGTGTTATTCTGAATTGACGATAGGATTCTATCTGCAAGGATGTTAAGTCGAAAGGAGTCGGTGGTGCTTGCTTTTTTATTGTTGTTTTTATTTCCTGGATCCTTGGTGTTTTGTTCGTTAGTTTTTTTATTATACTTTCTGCTTCTCTTTTCTTCCAGAATTTATCTTGTTTATGCCATGCGTTGAGCTTATCTGTTTGTAATTCTACTAGCCAGAATGGCTCAGAAACAAATTTTTTTATCTCTTTTTCTCGTTGAGTAAGTAGGTTGAGTGTGGGTCCTTGGACGCGACCAGCTGACATGATCTTAAATGAATCTGCTGCCTTGATAGATAACGAAAGTGCACGTGAGATATTGATGCCTACGAGCCAGTCTAAGCTATGACGTGTCTCTCCTGCTTCTGCTTGTGGCCAGATTAAATTTGGGGATGCATTCTTATATGCTTCCTGTAATTCTTCTTGTGTCAATGTCGAAAATTTCATTCGTTTTGCATCTTTTCTCTTTGCAATGAAGCGCACAATATTTAATCCGATAACTTCTCCTTCTACATCAAAGTCAGTGCAAATAGTAATGTCGCCTGCGTTTTTTGAAAGGGATTCTAAAAGGTCGATATATTTTTTTGCGAATGCTGCAGTTTTTGAGATTTGATCAACTCGCTTCCATTCGTAATTAAATATAGGATATGTCCATCCTTTCTCTGTTGATTTTAATCCGAATAAGTGACCTACCGCTGAAGCTACGATAATTTTTTTATTATTGTGCGCTATCTCGTAATAATTTACTTTATCTTTTGTATGTTTTATTACTTTTCCTTCTGCAAGAGCTTCTGCTATTTTTTTGGCGGAAGTTGGTTTCTCCGAGATGAGCAATTCATAGTTTTCTTGTAACATTTTTCTGAAGTTTAGAGAGTGTAAAAAATAGAATGTATTTTAAATGTTTGGGAATGCAAAAGCGAAAAAAAGAAAGTTAAAGATAACCTTGCGGAGCGTTAAATCTCAATTATCTTTCCTTCTTTTCCTACATTGAAAACTTTGGTTCTTCCGATTTTTTCTTCTATACCTTCTGCTTCGTGAATATGCCCGCAGAGTAATAAGTCTGGCTTAAATTCTTCAATTGCTTTTTTTATTGAAGAACTGCCTGATATTCCTGAAAATTCTGCTTTTGATTGTGACGGATGCATGTGTGTTACCATAATTTTTTTCTTTAAATATGAAATTTTGTCAAATCCTTTTTTTAATGTATCAAAAATTTCTCGCTCTGTCAATCGCGTTAATGGCCCTATGTCTGCTCCACCACAGCCAAAGATTCCGATATCTTCATATTTTACCGAATAACCGTGGATGTTTTTTACGCCGAAAAAATCTGCTAAAAAATCTGTTGTTGCGAATGAATCCCAATTTCCCGGAATAATAAGAACTTTCTTTTCTTTTTTAATAAACTCTTCTATGATCTCTTCTGCATTATGTTCCGAAGTTATATCTCCGCATAGAATAACAAGGCTCGCGTTCTCTTTTTTTGCTTTTTCTGCAAGTTTTTTTGCTGTTGAAATATCTCCATGAATGTCTGCTGCTGCAAGGATTTTCATTTTTCTTTTTCTATTTTCTTAAATCCTAGATATTTTTGTAAAACTGCTGGAACTTTAATCGAACCGTCTTTTTGTTGATAATTTTCTATAATTGCTACTAGGATTCGTGATGTTGCTATCGCCGTGTTGTTGAGCGTATGCAGCACTTCTTTCGTTCCATCTTTTCTTAGTAGTTTAATATTTAGTTTTCGTGCTTGATATGAAGTACAATTTGTGAGAGAACAAACTTCACCATACTCTTTTGTTGTTGGCCTGTATACTTCGATATCTGCACTACGTGCTTTCCATAATGCCAAATCACCAGAACACATTTCTAAAACACGGTAAGGTAATTTTAATTTTCTTATTAATTCTTCTGAGTTTTTTAATAGCTCGTCATAATATTTTTCTGAGTCTTCTGGCTTACAGAAGATAAATTGTTCTATTTTGTTAAACTGATGCGTTCTCCACAATCCCTTTTCATTAATACCATGACTTCCTATCTCTTTTCTGAAACACATCGTATATGAAAAATATTTCTTTGGAAGGTCTTCTTCTTTAATAAATTCATTTGCATGCATACCAAGAAGAGAGTATTCGCTTGTACCAATTAAGTCAAGAGGTTCTCCTTCAATGGAATAGATTGAATTTTTCAATGTTTCCGTATCTGTTGCGGCACTGAGAACATCTCGTTTGAGGAGAAGTGGTGGTTCTATATAAGTATATTTTTTCTTGCACATGTAATCTATTGTGAAATGGATTAATGCTTGATTGAGAAGGGCTAGTTTATCTTTTAAGAAGTAGAATCCATTACCTGATGTTTTTGCAGAAGCCTCAAAATCTGCTAAACCTAATTGTTCAATTAACTCGACGTGTGTTTTTGGTTGAAATGTAAATTTTGGTATTTTGCCCTCTTTTTTTCTCACGACATTTTCTGAAGCATCTTTTCCTAGAGGCACTTGTTTTAGTATAAGGTTTGGTATTTTATTCTGAATAATAGTCGTTCTTTCATGAAGTTTCTTTAACTCGTCTTCTCGCTCGCTGATTTGTTGAGGAAGTGCTTGTGCTTTTTGAATTTTTTGAGAAGCATCTTTTTTTTCTTTTTTTAGTTTATTAATTTCTTGAGAAAGGCTGTTTCTTTGATGACGTAATTCATCAATCTCTTTTTTTAGTTTATTTTCTTTTTCGTAGTTTTTTATGATTTCGTCGACGAGAAAAAGTTTTTCTTCTTGAAACCTCCTTTTTAAATGTTCCTTTATCAATTGAGGATTTTCTCTTATAAATCGTAGATCTAACATAACAGAAAACTTAATAAACTCTTTAATAAGCATTGTGGTGGATATTCCAAAACGATAGGAAACCTTTATATATGAGATAATATATGTTACAAAAATTAGATTTGGGGGGATATACTTGGTGAAATTACCAAAAGATATATTTGAGGTGTTTTTTAGACGCAAGCCTGCAATGATCTTGGTTGCACTAAGGAGAGGCGGAAAAAATCGTTATGGCTCGGTTCTCGCAAAGGAAGTTGATTGTACTTATTCTCATGCTGTTAAAATATTACAGGAGATGGAAAAAGCTAAACTTGTTGATTTTGAAAAACAAGGTAGAATTAAAACAATTAAGCTGACGGATCAGGGTAATAAGATAGCGGAGCATATTG
>CAYIBE010000006.1:0-13159 GCA_964361555.1 Candidatus Woesearchaeota archaeon
CGTAGGAAAAAAGAAACGGCGAGGACTCCCTTATCTATTTGGTTCCCAAACAGACAGAAGCTCATCATACTTTTCAAGGGCATCTTTCTCATTTTCAAATTCTGTATAATACTCCCGACTTCCACCTGATGTAGTTCTTGATTTTATTCTCCACTCTACACACTCTAGTACAAACGCTTCATCTTTTTTATAGACTACATACTCTCTATGTTCACCATTATCATTAGTGGGGCTTGTGTATTGCTTAATTATTTTTGAATTTGAATCGTACATATTTAAATTCTAGAATACGAAACCATGTGTCCAGTTTTTCCATTCTGTTTTATTTTTCCTTCTTTCTCTAGTTGTGAAAGATACCGAGTTGCAGTTGCATCCGAGATGTGAAGAAATTTCTCGACTTCGTCGTTTGTGATTTTAGATTGTTGCAGAAACAAAGACATAATACGATCGAGTTTCTTTCGTTTTCGGAATTGGATTGCGTTTCGTGCTGTGATTAAAAGTTGACGAGCAAGAGATGGTTTAGAGTTTTCACGAACAGGCTTCACCTGTTCGTTGGAAGTTTCAGTTTCATTCTCTAACGGCTCATTTACTGGTATTTGAGCCGTTTGGGATGCAGGAGCTTCAGTTACGGGTATTTCAGGGCTAGTTTCTGGTTCTGGGCTTATGTCTTCAGGCTCGTTTTGTGCTCCATTAGCATTATTGACCGGAATGGCATTATCGCTATTCCTTGGGGCTTCTGGGGCCTCAGGAGGCATAGTTGAGGGTTCAGAATGTGCTGTGTTTTCAGGTGCTTGCTCGGTAGGCTCTTGGGGGCTTGGTGGAATAGAGTTTTCTTCAAAAATTGGGTTTTGAGTTGAATTTTCGTCGTCGGACATAAAAATTTCATTATACTGAAACTATTAAATAAAATTAAATTCGAGGCATAAAACTCCTTAGAATATTTTTTACACCTTTTTACTATTTCTTCGTTCTTGAAAATGTACAAATACTTACATCCTGAATAGTTAGACCTTGTGACAAAAGAATTTTTTCATTAAATTCTCTGTCTTTCTTTAGAAGATCTGCTGAATCTAAAATATTATTATAATCTAAACATGCTATAAAAGCATTGAGATCTTTTGGTATACAACAGCCCCCGAATCCTTTATAACCACCAGCATGAACATCTAGATGCGAACTTCCTATTCGACAATCAGCCCCAAGTCCCAAACGAACATTATTATAATTTGCACCAATTTTTTCCGAGAGAAGATTTAAAATGTTAGCTAAGTTTATTTTTCTGGATAAGAAAATATTTCCTCCGTATTTTATAATCTCAGCCTCTGTTGCAGTTATTTTGATTGGATTAGAAGTATTAATTTTAGATGGAGACATGAAAGGTGCCTTAGGCAGAAGTGATAAAACCATACTAGCTACGTCTAAATTATTTTTTGTAAAACCCACAATCTGACGCTTTGGTTTAGATATATCCTCCCAAGCATTTTCTTCTGTGAGAAATTCAGGACTAAATAAAATTTTATGTTGTTTATATTTTTTTTGGAAATATTCTGTAGTTCCAGGCAACACCGTAGACTTTATTATTATAATTTTTTTACCAGTTAACCCCTTAAATGCTGACTCAATAAAAGAAAGATCAATTGAGCCATCTGATAAGCTTGGGGTATGCACAGATATAAAAATTACTTCTGCTTTATTAATATCATCAGAATATCCTTTCTCTTGCTTAGTGTCATAAAGGAATAGATTAACCCCTTTTTTATATTTCTTTTTTTCCTCGAACCAACGCTTAAATTGTGTCCCAACAACACCCAAACCTAATATTCCGATTTTCGGTTTACTTTCCATGGTTTTTTAACTAATTATTAATATGTCAATATTTTTTTACAAAATATTCGTGAATGGTTTTAAACTAATTATCTACTTCTATATTACCACAACTTTCAAATTTTTGAATAATCATTTGTGCAACTTTGTGTCCTTTTTCTAAAACCACTTCTTTGTTAGAATTATTAATCATAAATATAAAAACTTCCTTTTCATGTCCTGAATCAATCACACCACCTACAACCTTTAATCCAAACTTAAATGAAATACTTGATTTGTCCCAAATAAGACCTACATATCCATCTGGAATTTCAACAGCAATTCCAGTGTACACACACTTCTGTTCGCTGGGCAAAAAATGTACGGTATTTCTTGTGTAAAAATCCATACCTGCATCACCACTGTGTTCGTATGTAGGCAATTTTGCATCTTTTCTAAGTTTTTTTATTTTAATGTTCATATAATAATATATTAATTATGGATAATACTAACACACAACTTGAAAAAATTTCATGCTATAATAACATTATAGTGAGTTATAGGCCATGAATCAAGATTCAGAAAAATTAAATGAAAATGTCGGTGAGAAAATACGAGCACACCTCATTATTGTGGGTTTTGATGATATTATAGGAGATAAATATCTCCCATGTATTGAAGAAGCTATTAATTTAGGATTTATTGACTCATATTCTGTTATAGATCTTGAGTCTCAAAAAATTGAGATTGACAGCAAAATTGCTTCTATTAATCCAAAACCTGAAAAAGTATATTACTTACCTGATTCCAAAAAGAAAGATACTTGGGCTGACCCAGATATATTTGGACCACTTTTTAAAAAAATAAAACAACAAAAAGGTAATATAAAAGTTTATATCGCCACCGAATTAAAAGCGCATGAGGGTTATTTGAAATATTGTGTCGAAAACGGGATAGATTCGTTAGTTGAAAAACCTATATTTGCTCCGATGCAAAATGGTCGATTTAATCCGATGTTGATAGAATCCACTATGAATTATCTTGTTCGAGAAACAGAAAAAAGATCAGCGAAACACTCCATAATGACGCTTAGCCGTTATCATAAAATATATAATGACATAGTTCTAAGATCACTTGAACAAAAGATGATTGAACTCGGAGCCCCATTGACATCATTTCATTTCCGACATGCTGGAGGAGTATGGAATTTACATAGAGAGTACGAGTCACGAGAGGATCACCCCTACAAGAATGGTTACGGAATGATAATGCACGGTGGTTATCATTATATTGATTTGGCAGTTCAATTTTTAAGACTCAATAAATTGATTTTTCCTGACACTGTTTTTAGTTTAACAATGAGTTCTTACGTTGCTTATCCAGCAGATCAAAATGACAGAATCCCTAAGAAATTTAGCGAAAACTTTGACGATAATTGTCCAAATTGGTCGGCACTTGAATCAAATTCAAGAAAATACGGTGAAACGGATATAGTAACTTCATTCTGCTTGAAAAATAAAGATACCGGAAAGGTTCTTACGGTTGGCACAATTTCTTTGGAACAAACAACGCCTTCTATTCGAACATGGAAAGATATTCCCCCCGGTATGTACAATAAAAATGGTAGGATATCCAGTATTGAGTTCGAGGCACAACTCTCCACGCTTCACTCAGTAAATGTTCAGTGTTTTGATGTTCCAATTCGTGGTAATAAAGAAGTTGAGAGAATTGACGCTTTTGCAAGAGTCTCTACTAGAACAAACGCGTCTCTTTTACAGGGCGAAGAATACAATACAGAAGAAACTCACAACGGTCTATTTCATAGCGATAGTAATCGTAAGTTAATGTCTATGTGGTTAAAGAACGAAGAACACAAGAGTCAGCTTTTCCAACACGTTCCTGTAATGCGTATTGTCCAAGCACTAGCTACATCAATTCAGAAACCTGGATATCCGGTTACGTTTGATTTCATCTAAGGGATACAAAAATATTTTATGACTAAAAAAAACTATGTCTAAAACACCTGAAAAATTACCAGTGCCAGATACGGTGGAAAATATGGCATATAAAAATATAAACATTGATGGAAAAGTATTTACTCATGTCAAAGCAAGGGAATTTTCTCCAGTGTCAATATATAAGGGGGGAAACTATTTTTTAAAAACTGGACCAAAAGATATTCTCGAGAAAGAATTAAATTTCCAAAAACATTTAGTCGAATTAGGATTCCCAGTCCCAAAAGTAATAACGGAAGGAGAAGAAGATGGGACATTATACTTTATTGAAGAATCATTAGGCAATGATAATTTGGAAAATATATTCTCACAAGATATGAAGGAACGAAAAGAAATATCAGATGAACATTTTAATCAGTTTCTTAGTATCACAAAAATTTATGCAAATTCTCAGATAAAAACAAATACTGAATGCAACGGCAAAGAAAAATTTACAAAATATTTACTTCGTGATGATGTAATGAACGAAGAAATACCAAAATTAACTCATAAAACAAATCAAGCGGTTAAAAAAGCAATAGATGCTTTATCTGTATTTCCAACAGTTCTAACACATGGCGATTTTCACCCATCAAATCTCTTTCCTGAAGGGGTAATTGACCTAGAGGGGTTTTCCTTTGCACCCATGGGATATGATTTGTTAACAAACATATATACAACATATATCTTGTTTTCCTCTGACAAAAATAACGAGTCCCGTAGAATGTATAACTTTACAAGACAACAGATAAATCAATATCTAAGTGAAATTGATGAAATATTTGTGGTAAATGGTCTACCCAAGCTCTCGGAGTATAAAGATCATTTTATATTTCTAAGATTAATTTGGGCTACCGTAAGAATGCATAGATGGCCTAAAACTCAAATGCAAAGGTATGAGCTCTATGAGAAAATTTTAGATGAATATATAAAAGGAAATAATATTGAAAATATTTTAATTAATTATAAATAGTTGGCCATTCTTCAACCATAAGTAGCTCTAATGTTTTATGCTTTCCATATGGTATATGTTCCCAAATAAGTTCAGTAACAAATGGCATAAATGGATGGAGGAGTTTAAGAAGCGTAGTAAGCTGTGTGAAGAGTAATGCTCTGGAGGAGTCTGCACTTGAGCCCTCAATCCTCTCGAATTTATCGTTCAGTATTTTTTTCTTCGAACGCTCGATGAGTACATCCGCAAATGTATGCCAGAAATAGTGGTAAACTTTCTCCGCAACGATGTAGAATTTGTATTCATCCATCTCTTTGGTAATTTGAGTGATGAGTGCGCTTAACTCTTCACTATATCTTGCATCTTCCTCATCGAATTTTGGCAAATTATCTATATCTAAACCTTTTGTATTTTCAAGTACGAACCTAGTAGCGTTCCAGATTTTATTTGCAAATTTACTGTAGCCTCTTATTCTGTCTTCTGCTAAGGATAGTGAAGTTCCAGGAGTGTTACCAATAACCATACCTATTCTAAAAGCGTCAGTTCCATACTTTTCAGTTAAAGTTAGGGGGTCAATAACGTTTCCTTTACTCTTACTCATTTTTTGACCTTTTGCATCAAGCACTAAGCCATGCAAGTACACAGTTTTAAATGGGATTTGTCCTGTAACGTAGAGCCCTAGCATTATCATACGAGAAACCCAGAAAAATATAATTTCACCCGCAGTTTCCATTACGTCTGTCGGGTAAAAATTTTTAAAATCTATTGAGTCTGGATAGCCTAGAGTGACAAATGGCCACTGGCTAGAAGAGAACCAAGTATCAAATGTATCACTATCTTCTCTGACCTCTCCATCACAAGAAGTGCATTTTGTAATTTTGTTTTCGAGGTCGGCCATACCGTGGCCACATTTTACACAAATTTTAGCAGGAATAGGAATACCCCAGACTATTTGCCTTGAGATGTTCCAGTCAATAATATTTTCGAGCCAGTGAATGGTAATTTTTTTATAGTGTTCTGGGAGATACACAATGTCTCCTTTTTTTATTTTCTCGAGTGCCTTATCTGCGAGAGGCTTCATTTTTACAAACCATTGATTTTTCACCTGTGGTTCAATAATTGTGCCACATTTGTAACAAGTCTTGACTACGTGTTTGTAATTTTCGTTAATTTTTTCCACCAACTCTTTTTTCTGTAATTTTTCTACTATAAGTATACGTGCTTTTTTTATATGTTGACCTGCAAATTCTCCAGCGATAGGGAGTAGTTTTCCATTCTCATCAATGACCTGCTCCATATCTAAGTTATGTCTCTTTGCGATCTCAAAGTCAACTGTGTCGTGCCAAGGGGTTATAGTCATTACTCCAGTTCCAAATTCCATGTCTACTGCTTCGTCTTTAATTATTGTTGCCTCCACGGGGCCATTAATCCATTCTAAATTTATTTTTTGTCCTTCTTTGTACTCCATATATCTTTCATCTTTTGGATGCATTACCACGTACTTATCACCGAACTTTGTTTCTGGTCTAGACGTACCAATAACGAAAGGACCATACTTAAGATAGTAGAAACTTTCTATACGCTCTTCGTCTTTTATTTCAAGATCCGAGAAAGATGTCTGGTGTTTTGAACACCAGCTGATAATTCTGTTGCCACGATAAATTAAATTATCATCATACATTCTTTTAAACGTTTGACGCACGGTTTTTACTACATCATCATCTAGAGTAAATTTTTCTCGTGACCAATCGCAAGACGCACCCATTTTTTTAATTTGAGATTTTATATTTTTAGAATTATTTAAAGTAAACCCAAGAATATCTTTATAAAGTTGTTTCGGTTCAATATCAAATCTTGTTTTTCCTTCTTTTTCGAGTTTTTTTTCATACACTACTTGTGTCTCGAACCCAGCATGGTCGAGTCCTGGTAGCCAGAGAGTCTTAAACCCACGCATTCTTTTATAACGTACCATTATATCCTCTATGGTCATCACAAGACCGTGTCCCGCGTGCAAAGACCCATTTGCATTTGTTGGAGGCATAACTATACTGTATGGTTCTTTGTGTCTATTAGGAAGATTGTCAGGATTAAAATAACCACTCTCTTCCCATTTTTCATAGATCCGTTTTTCTTCCTCTAGTGGTTGATATGGTGAATTAAATTTATTAATGTTATTTGCGTCAGAATTCTTCATATATAAATTATTTAATTTAAACTATCTATCGATGGGTTTAATGCATTACCTTGATTTATAATGAAAAATTCACTATAATATATTCATTATAATAGATAATTATACCTTTTGTCAAAAATCCCAAAACTGAGTATAGACCAAAAAAATGAACGCACTTCAAAAAATAAATAATCGACCTGATTCTTTTTATTTTCAAAAAAAAGATGCTCGTGAGGATACAGAATATCTAAAATCTAGGTTTAACGAAATAAAGCAATCTACTCAAGATATACAAGAAGATGTTAAAAAATATCTCAATTATTGCACCGCTGAAAAATTACATATTGATAAATCAGCAGTTTTAGCTTCAAAAAAGACTATTTCAAATGTTTTCAAGGTTCTAGATTCTATGAAGGATATAAACTTAGATCCATTACTACCAGTGGTTGATTACAGTAAACTAGTTACTGAACTCTTGCAAAAATATAGAGCTCTTCTCCACGCAGTGTTAAGTGCTTCACTAATTCTTGACTGGAGATCACCATCATATAATCAAAGCATTGATGCAATGTTTTTTACACTCAATTGCCAAAATAATACGGAGATTAATTACAATAGATACCGAAGTGCTCGCTTGTCCAATTTAGAAAATCATCTTACTAATATATTCTCTCTCGACACAACACAAAATAAATTACTAATGACTTCGTCAGGCATGGCAGCTTATAATTTAATAGAAAGTTATCTTATAAGATACGTTCTTAAATCAAATGATATTGTGCTTATTCCTCATTATATTTATTTTGAAACTTATGAACAAATATCACGATTGCCAATGGTTAAAATTGAAAGATCAAATACGTACGATGCAACTAAAATATATGAGCTTATTCTCAATAAAAAACCCAGAGTAGTTTTTCTTGATCCTGTTACAAATACATCCGAGCTGAGGATGGTAAATATAGAAAAAATAATAGAGCAACTTGAAACACAAATTTTTGAAGATGATATTTATTTAGTTATTGATGGTTCAATGATATCAGGTGAGCTACTACCTTTTTCTAAACTTAAAAACGAAAAAATTAAAATTTTATACTATGATAGTTGTAGTAAGTATCTTCAACTAGGTCTTGATATTTCTATGGGTGGACTTGTAGTGATCCCCGCACCAATTTCTAAAATTATCAGTCGCCTTAGGACAAATACGGGAACAATTATGTACGACAATTCGGTCAGTAGTTTCCCAATATACTCACTTAAGATATATAAACAAAGAATGAAAAGATTTACTAGAAATGCAATTTTAATAGGTAAAACAATAGAAGAGGAAAAAATGCTTTCATCAGTCGTTCAAGTTAATTATCCTTTATTAAAATCACACCCAGATTATTTACTAGCAAAAAAATATGATTCAAATGGAGCAATACTAACATTTTCTTTTAGTGATCCTTTGTTGAATGAGCGTAATTCTTTAAATAAGTTTATAAATATCGCATTATCACTAGCAAAAAAACAAGAAATCTCTTTAGTAAAAGGGTTGAGTTTCGGTTTTTCTTTGCCGAGAATTTTTGCTTCATCTGCTAGACCAGAAAATAACAATGCCTTACCATATTTAAGATTATCAGTGGGAGATAGATCTTATTGTGAAACAAAACTTCTTGCTAATATCCTATTAGAAGCTTTTAAAATTCATACCAACCATACAAAAAGTAGAAGTCAAATAAAGAATAAAATACATGGAATCAAAAACACCAAAATTTGATATTTTACTTGATGAGATTTTTGAAGAACTTTCCCCACATACGCGCCCATGCAAGTGGAGTGGTGAGCATATGCACTGCGAGGGACAATTTGAAATTACGAGCGAAGATATAGAATTCCTTAAAATGCTTCGTGTTCCAGCACCAAATTTTTGTCCCACGTGTCGAAGAATGCGGAGGTTTTTATATATGGGAATGTTTCAATTCTTTAAACATCAATGTGATGTACCTGGCCATAAAGAATCCATGATTTCAACTTTGCCACCTGAATGCCCTTTTCTTGTATATGATTACAAATATTTTATTTCTGACGAATTTAATGCTTTTACATTTGGGCAAGAGTACGATAGTAATATAAGCCCCATGGAAACTCTTTTTCAACTTCGGAAAATTTTTCCTATGCCTTCGCTTACAAATCGTGATCCCTCAAGCGTAAATAGCGATTATTCAAATGGTGGACGAAATCTAAAAAATGGCTATTATGCTTTTGGTTGCTATGGCTCAGAAGATATCTGGTATTCCCATATGGCTGGATCAAGCAAAGAAGTCATGGATTCGTCTTTTGTGTATAAATCTGATCATATCTATAATGGATTTCATACCGATAATTCCTATAAATCTTTTTTTATATATTTTTCAAAAGACTGTGCTGATAGTATCTTTTTGTTTGACTGTAGAAATTGTATTGATTGTTTCGGGTGTGTAAATATGCGCAATGCAAAATATTGTATTTGGAACCAACAAGTTTCAAAAGAAGATTATGAAAATTTTATGAGGATAAATTCTCCATTTTCTCGCAACTTTTTAAATGAATCCAAGGAAAAGTTTTGGCAATCTGTAAAATCAAATCCAATGAATGCTTCCAGGAATACGGCTGTGAAAAATGTAACTGGCGTTTTGCTTTCTAATACAAAAAATATTTACGATATCACTCAATCAGAAAATTCAGAACATATACGTCATGCAGATGGAGGACTTTCCAATAAAGATTCCATGGACTTTCTTTATTCTGGCGGACATTCGGAACTTTTGTATAGTACGACAAATATAGGTTCTCAATCCAGTAATGTAAAATTCTCGATTTCTTCAAAATTTTGCACTAATTGCGAATTTATCTTCAATTCAAAGAATCTAGATAACTGCTTTATGTGCTTTGGTTTACAAAATAAATCTTATTGCATTTTAAACAAGCAATATTTACCTGAAAAATATTTTAAAATCTTGGATGAAATAAAATCCGATATGATGAGGCGGGGAGAATACGGAGACGGAGTAGAGATGCAATTTTCAGCAATGCCTTACAACTTTTCTTTGGCACAAATTTCTTTTCCTTTGACTGATGAAGAAATTAAAAAGCTCGGTGGATATATTGCAAAAGAGCCAGAAACTAACGCTGGTAATGCACAATTTATTTCTACCAAGGATCTTCCACAGGTTATAAATAAAGTATCTGACGACATAATAAATTTTGGAATAAAATGCGAAGTTACTGGACGGCCCTTTCGGATTGTAGAATCGGAACTACAGTTCCTGCGAAAAATGAAATTGCCTCTTCCATCCACTCATCCTTCTTTAAGACTTCAACAATATTTATATATGGCGCCTTTAGGTAAAAGGCACCAAGCTCTATGTGCAAAATGTGGGGAAGCTATCAATTCATTATTCAATCCCAAAGATGGCTATATTTTATATTGTGAAAAATGTTACCAGCAGGAAGTGTATTAATCTTCTAAACTCTCTCCTTGATTATATCACGAGAGTTTTATTCTCCTCCTTCAGGTTTTCTAAGCCCCCACACTTCTTTTACAAAAAAGTCTACTCCATCTGAAAGTACTTTCACATATCCTCCTTGTTTAAAAGTTCCACCTGCTAATGTTTTCCTTTCGGCATAACCTATCTTAATAAGAAAATTTCTAATGGGCCCAGCGTGACTAACGACTAAAACATTTTTATTTGGATACGCAGCGGATATTTCTCTTAATTTGATTAAAAATCTAGTTACAAGTTCTTCATCAGTTTCAACATCAGGAGCAAGTCTGAATGAATGATATTCATTACCAGATAAACTTTCTCTTTCTTCTAATTTTTCTTTTAGTGTATTTTTGAAAACATCAGCATGTTTTCCTTCAAAACTTCCATGTGATCGTTCTCTTAATAATTCAGATGTTTGAACAACGAGTTCGCGATCAAGTTTTATAATTTCTGCAGTTCTTTGGGTTCGAGACAAATCAGACGAAAAAACCGCATCAAATTTAATATCCTTGAGTCTTTCCGCTGTTTCTTTCGCCTGTTCTATACCTTTTTCTGTTAAAAAAGATTCAGATTGTCCTTGATTTATCTTCTTTACGTTCCATTCCGTCTCTCCATGACGTACTAAGTAGAGAGTACAATAATTTTCTTCATTTTATGTTTTCATAAATTTATTCTACCAAAAATTACAAAGAATTTATAAACTCATCAATTTCTTTAAAAGAAGAAAGTGTAACTACTTTGTGTTTATGTGGATCAATAATCTCAGTTGGCGTTGGTTTTCCTTTTCTATGTCCTAAATGATATTTCTTATAGAGAACATGCCTCATGAGTTTATATAATCCCCCAATTGTTTCGTTTTCTCTTTGAAAATATCTCTTAATAAGAAATATCCATTGAGTAAGTATACTTTTATATCTAAGATGAATAATCTTATCTGCAGAATGTAAGCCAGGATCAATTAAATGTTTGGTTGTGCCCTCAATAATCCACTTATCATTTTTAAAAATTTCTTTTATTTTTTCAATACTTTCTGGCCTATTTCTAACTTTTGAAAATTTTACTTCATAGTAAAAATCGTCAGTAGAATAATGTGGTATCCCTAGTTTTGCAGAAATTTTTGATGCCAATGTGGACTTTCCTCTCCCTGCATCTCCAACGATAAGTATCCTATTGAGAATTTCTTTTGTCATTGTTTTATTTTAAAAACACCCATCTTTTAATTAACTTCTTCGCTTCATCTTTAAACTTTATAGGATCTAAGTTATATTTCTTTGCGATATGTTCCAATTTTTCAATTTTCTTTGGATTACGAACTTCTTTTAGTTTTGCATTTTTATCAATTTTTTTTCCTAAAACTCTATAAAATCCGTAGCGCAAAGAATATTTAGGAAACATATATAAAAGCCCGATGTAAAAATTAGCTTTATTGAGTGGAAATTCTATGTCTGTATGACCAGACCAATGTGCTCGTGTATAAGTATATGCAACATCCGACAATTCACTCCATTTATTCACTAAACCCTCTGCCTCCTCAAGTTCTTTCAGCTCTTCTAAAACATCAGCTTGATGCCAATAATAATCTTTTTTAGGCATGTCTAAAATTGAGTGCCATTTGTTAATTATTTTCATCATATTTTTATTTATCTTTATATCTATAATATAACATATTATCACCAACAGTTAATTCCTTGATTCTTTCAATTCAACCCATAATTGTTAAAAAAAGTTTTGTATCGCGCATATAAATATTAAAGATTCCAAATGGTAAAGTATTTCTTTTTGTAGGTTTATCAGTCTACTTATCCACGGCTTGAAGTTAGTTATGTTGTATTATAGACTATAGATATTGCGGGATTAGCTCAGTTGGTACGAGCAACGCTTTTACATAGCGAAGGTCGCAGGTTCGACCCCTGCATCCCGCACATAGCTCTTACTCGCAAGAACGATTCTTTCGAGTCTTCATCTACGCCACGTTTAAAAAGATAAAAAGTAATTGTAATGAAAAATATTTAACGATTAAAGAAAATATATATTCAATACTTGTAGACAATTTATGTAAACATAATTCTCTGACGCAAGTCACTACTTGAATAGTTATGATCACGACTATTGTAAATTACTTTCATGTCCTGAAGTAGATCTCTTGAATAATTAGGTCTATCTTTCCAATCTATCCCCATGAAACGAACGTCCGGATTTAATTTTTTTAAAAGATTATACAGGTCAACTTCAGTATTGTAGGTAACTATTTTATCCACGTATCTACAACCCTGTAAGCGTATCATTCTTTCTTCTACTGTTTCTATCGGCTTATTTTTTTCTGGCCTGTCTATTGATGGGTCAATTTGAAGAGCGACAATAAGAAAATCGCATTGCTCTCTGCATTCTTTAAGCATTAGCACATGTCCCGCATGAAGTAGATCCATCGCCCCACACGTAAAACCAATTATCTTTTTTATTTTATCTGATTTTATAATAGATTAATTATAACATACTGAGAGGAATTTAATTTCCCAATCATTTCAATACAAGTTAAAATTTTTGTTTTACAAAATATCCCGCATTCCTCCCCAAACCCCTCCTGCGGGCAGAATTCCAAATCTCGCCGAATTTCAAAAAACATTCAGCCGAGGAAAAGCGGAATCCATATCCCCAAAATATTTGTTCCGCTTTTCCGAGTCCATTGAATTAGCACATTAGTAGAGCGTGGTAATTAGTTTAAAGT
>CAYIBE010000007.1:0-13117 GCA_964361555.1 Candidatus Woesearchaeota archaeon
ATAAAAAATTGAGAACATCGCTTATTTTGCTCTGCCTTTTCATTTTTGCTCTCGTTTTTGCAGTTGGTGCTATGGGATATCTTGTGTCGAGTGGAGCACGTGCTGCTTTGGAGACAACACTACGATGAAAAAAATGAATATTTTTTCTCTTGGAACTTCGACTGTTCTTACTACCGTCTTGATAACATTTATGACGGTGTATGCTGAACTCAACACGGTGTTTAAAGATTTTTTGAAGAATTTAACTGGACACCATTGGACTTCTAAGGGTGTTATCGCTCTTGTATTTTTTGTTGTTAGCTATCTTATTTTGAAACAGTTTTCTTCTACGAACAATGATAGTAAAAAGATGATTGACCTTGTTATAATAAGTGCTCTTCTTGGATCTCTTGTTATATTTGGC
Organism: Candidatus Woesearchaeota archaeon; assembly: GCA_964361555.1. Lineage (GTDB taxonomy): Archaea > Nanobdellota > Nanobdellia > SCGC-AAA011-G17 > JACPIM01 > CAYIBE01. The sequence continues at coordinate 404 of CAYIBE010000007.1, forward strand.
TTTTTTGCGTATGAGTTTTTTGGTTGAGGAAGATTTTTAAACGGGTGTATTACGAAGAGAATATGAATAATAAAAAAATCGGATGGATTTTAATTAGTATTTCTTTTTTCTTTATTATTTCCCTTATCATCTTTAAAATACAAGTCGAGAATCTTGTTGATACGTTAATGATTGAAAGTGGTGGAAGTTGCATTAAAGGTGGTATTTGTTTACATGAACAGAGCGATATTCCTATCTATATTGGTGTTGCTGTTGTTTTTGTTACTTTAGCATTAGGGTTTTATCTCATATTTTTTGAAAAAAGTCAGCAAGTTCTTGCGCAAACCCAGAAAGATATTGCTCAAACTTTAGAGAAATCAAAGAAGAAGCAAGACGAAAATGAAAAGTTTGAATTTTTATTAAAAGCATTAAATGAGGACGAAAAAAAGATTATACGCGCTGTTAAAGAACAAGACGGTATAGAGCAAGCTACGTTGAGAATTAGAACAGATCTCAGTAAAACAAAATTAAGTGTGTTACTTCATGAACTTGAAAAAAAGAGCCTTATAAAGAAAGTGCCCCATGGAAAAAAGAACAGAGTACACCTAAAAATACCTTTTTGAACGATTTGGAACTATTTTTTAATCATTTTGAACAATATTGGGCTTACAGTTTTTAGAGTAACATATATCTCTTTCCACTCTGCTCTTCATTCTAATATTTTTTAGGAGGTTAAAAATGGAAGAAGAAAAACAGAAAAATACAACGGAGAAAGCGATTACGGTATTCCTTATAATTGGATTGATTTTTGCAATTTTTAATCAGTTCCAATTACTGTCATTAAAATCTGGTAATCGTTTGCCTACGGGAATGACTATTGCAGAAGCTTCTATAGTTCCTGCAGGAATACCTTCGGTTTATGGAGCTGAATTGGAGATACGATATGACGATATTAGTCCAAATGATCAAAAACTTGCTGATAAAACAATTGACGTATTGGCAAATTATGATCGGACTTTGACTTTGAGTGGTGAGAACTTAGAGAGATACATAGACATTGCTTCTCAGATTAGTTGCGAGTATTGTTGTGGTGCTCAGTCTATTATTATACGAAGAGAAGATGTTCAGGATATGGACAAAAAGATAGAAGCTGCAATTGCATCTGGACAAATAACAAAAGAGCAGGCAGAACGATACAGAAAAAACGCTGGTGATGCTGCATGCGGATGTGCTCATTCTTATGCAATGCGAGGTTTAGCTAAATATTTGATAACTGAACATGGCAGTGAATTTACCAATGATGAGATCTTAGAAGAGATGGCTAAATGGAAGAGTTTGTTTTTTCCTGGACAAATGACTGCCAAAGCTCAAGCATTGAATGAACGAGGAATAACGTTTAGTTATGCAAATTTAGGCAGTAATACGTATAGGGGCATTGAGAAAGGTGCTTCTGCTGGTTCTAACATGGTGGGAGGATGTTGAGATGAAATTAGACATGAAACATTTTGTTGCCACTGTTACCACCTTTATTAGTGTCATTTATATTATTTGCGCTGCTGTAATTTTATATGCACCAATAGAGTCAATAAAATTTTTTAATTTATTTTTTCATGGGATGGACTTAAGCAGAATAGCTAAATCGGCAGTATTATCGGATGTTCTTCTTGGATTTGTTTTTAGTGTTATCCTCACGGTAATTTTTTCTGCATTATTTGTGTACCTGTGGAATACGTATTATGAAAAGATGGAGGCAAAATGAAAAATCAAGCATTAATTGCGATTTTAACCGTGATTCTTACGGTGTTTATTATTGTTCAAGCATTTCAGATAAATGCACTGAATGATGATATAAGTGGCGATGTTGTAAATACAGCAACTGACGGGAGCGGTGGAGAAACTTATGAAGAAATGATGGCGAGAATGCATCCTGGACAAGCAAGTCAAGCTACAAAAACACCGCAAATGGTCGGTGGTTGCTAGTATGAAAAAATTTCTTTTTTTATTTCTTTTATTATTCATTCCGTTTAGTTATGCTGATCAGGAAGTACTTATCTATAAAAATTCTGCATGCGGACATTGTAGTGTTTACCTTAATGAGTTTACAGAATATTTAGAAGAACATGAGATTGGGTGGCAAGAAAAAAATATACTTGGCGATAAAGATGCTCTTCGGGAATTAGATGAATTTACAAAAGAGAGAGAAATACCCTATGAATTACAGGGGCATATGGTTATTGTGTTTAATAGTTTAGTTTTAGAGGGACATGTTCCGCTTCCTGTTATACATGAATTACTTGAAAAATATCCTGATTATAACTTTCCTCCCCTGGTCTTGTATCAGGATTCTATGGATGATTTGGTCACTGAATATACATTATTAGATGATAAAGGAATTAAAGATTGTACTGTGAGAGAATCTGTTGAAAATTGTTTAGAAAAAGAGGGAACTCAGAAAAAAATCTTTGACAAATCTCTTCTTTTTCTCGTTTTATTTAATGGGTTATTAGCGGGTATTCATCCTTGTACGATAAGTGTATTATTATTTTTTATCGCATTTTTATTTACTATTCGAAGAACGAGGATTGGCATATTCAAGGTTGGTTTAGCGTATATTAGCGGAATATTTGTTGCTTATTTTGGCATAGGTATCGGTTTATTTAAAGTTATAACTTTCTCGAATAGCCCTCACTTTGCTGCAAAGATTGGCGCGTTCTTGGTTCTTGGATTAGGATTGATTAACATTCTTGGTTATTTTTATAAGAAAAAAATTTCTTTTGGTTTGCCCAAAATACTCAAACCAAAAGTTGTTGATTTGATGCAGAAATCAACCATACCTGCCGCACTTATTGTTGGGTTAATCGTAGGAATTTGTTCTTTTGGTTGTACTGCTGGAATTTATTTGTCCATTGTTAGTTTCTTGCTCGTTAAATCTAGTTATGTTCAGGGATTGTCTTACTTAATACTCTATAATCTCATGTTTATCTTGCCATTACTGTTGATATTATTCATTTCTTCAAATAAGAAGATTGTCGAAAGAGTAGAGAAATTAGAGAAATCTGAAAAGGAATATGTCAAATTAGTTGCTGGCATCATTATGGTGTTGTTAGCATTATTCTTATTTTGGATCGTTTATGGAGGTGCAGGATGATAGAATACGATTTAGGAAATTACATCAGTGAAGTGGAGTTACTTGAAAAAGGATTTAGAAAATCTGATGGAATTATGTATGACGTCATAGAAGGAAGACTCGAGATTGTTTGTAGAGAAGTTTCAAGAGGGATTTACCTCGTTGAACGGATTGGAAATGTAAAAAAAACAGAAGTTGAGATGTATTAGGAGGTTAAGATGGGATGGTTTAAGAAAAAAGATCCGATATGTGGGATGAAACAGGAAGCAAATAAAGGCATGGAAAAATATGGACACTGGTTTTGTTCTTCTGGATGTTTAGACAATTATGAAAAGGCACTTAAAAAAACAGAGAATAAAAAAGCTGGATGTTGCTAAGATGCGTGATACTTATGAGAAGATAAAGAGAAAACATTTAGTAAAAAAACCTTTGTTTTATGGTTTAATTAGTAGTTTTACTTTGCTTGGTTTGTATTTTATTATCTTGACTTTTGCTAATTCTTTTCAGCATGCTCTTCAAGAGTTTCTTACCATGTGGTATTGGATATTACTCTTGATTATTGGATTTGGAGTACAAGTTGGTTTGAATGTTTATGCGAGAGGTTTTATTAAAGTACAGAGAATTGTCGGTATCAATAGAAGTATTGTAGCAACAGGGGGTATTTCAACTACTTCCATGATTACATGTTGTGCGCATCATTTAATAGATGTTATTCCTCTTATAGGGTTAAGTGCTGTTGCAGTCTTTCTCGACAAATATCAATTGCTTTTTTTGATTATAGGTATTTTATCTAATTTTATTGGCATTATTTGGATGTTACGAATTATTCGGAAACATAACTTATATTTAGATAATGGGTTTATGAGATTATTAATGAAAAGAGTTCTCTGCTATGCTCTGAGTTTTAGTTTTTTAATCATTTTTATTATATTGCGTTTGGGGAGTTAAAAATGCTTAAAGATACCATAATTATCATCAGCTCAATTGTGTTAATCGCTGGCATTTTGTTTATTTTTTTTGGAGAAAATGAACAAGTGACTTTTAATAAGTTTGAATTTAATTCAGAGACAAGTGAGAGTACCGTTACTATTGACTTAGTTCCGAAAAGTTTTAATGAAAATAAACTTTACGTTGATATTCGTTTGGATACTCATATTGTAGATTTAAGTAAATTTGATCTTAAAAAAGTAGTTACCTTAGAGTTTGATAATAAATTCGTTAATCCTATCTCAGCTCCCGAATTGACTGGGCATCATAGCTCTGGAACGCTTATTTTTGAAATTGATGAAAAACCAGAGACATTTAAAATAAAGATAAATGATATTCCGGACATTCCTGTAAGAAATTTTGAATGGTAAAAATGATACTTTATGTTCTTTTATCAATAATTCTTTTTTATTTTTTGTTTGCTTTACTGAAAGATTTTATTTATAGAGTTATTAAGATTAAGATCTGTGCTATTTGTGGTGCTGTCAGTTTAACATGGATTATTTTGTTGATATTGAAATTTATAGGTTATGAGATAGAATCGTTGCTTTTGGGTATATTGGTGGGTCAATCTCTGGTTGGAGTAATGTATTATTTGGAAGATAAAATAAAGAATAAACTTACCTTGTCTTTTGTAAGATTAAGTACTATTCTCATAGGAACACTTGTTGTTTATTCTCTTTTGAATGTGATGTAAATGACAAATAAACCAAAAAAGAAGATTATTGAAACTTTAAAGAAAAAGCTTGAAGAATGTTGTTAATGTTTTAGCGAGTTTGCGCAATGAACACAACAGAAATGTAGTTCTTTTTCTTTATATCCGCCTTCGTAGATTTTGCAGTCACAATGAGCGCACTGTTTAACTTTTTTTTGTATCGATGAATTAATCATTATACTGAATTTGTCAATCATTTCATCTGTAAACTGTTTTCCCTCTTTTGTTAGTGTATATTGTTTTTTTTCTCTTTTTCCTGATTCTACAATCATGATAAACTTATTCTTTTTAAGAATTTTTAAGAATGGGTAAACGTGACTTGTGCTTACTTTTTGTGTGGTACATATTTCTAATTCTTTAATGAGCTCGTATCCGTGCATTGGTTTTTTCGTGAGGAGGAGAAGTGTGTAGAGCTTGATGATATTAGTAATTTTTACTGTTTTCATATCCATATTTAAGGATGAAAAGATTTATATACCTTTCTGATATATCAAAATATGATATACTATGAACAAAAAAAGATTATTCGTGATTCTCCTGTTTTTAGGTAGTATATTCTCTGTTTTGGCACAAGATTTAGCTGTAGAAGCAGGGCGACAACTCATAGAACAGGGTATTCCTTGTCGTTCTCTTTCTGAAGAACAATTAGAAAGTATAGGGGAATACTATATGGAACAAATGCATCCTGGAGCAGCTCATGAAAGAATGGATGCGTTAATGGGTGGAGAAGGCTCTGAACAATTAAAACAGGTTCATATACAGATGACGCGCATGTTTTACTGTGGTGAAAGAGGAGCGATGTCTTCTTCTATGATGAAGAAAGTAATTGGTGGAGGTGGGTTTTCTATGGTAAATAATTATAACGGTTTTGGTATGATGGGTGGATCTAGTCCTTTTAGCTGGGGATTTGGATTTATTTTTATGATTCTTTTTTGGGGAGCAATTATTTGGCTCATTGTGTGGCTTATACGAACGTATGCACACCCAAAAGAATCTGCTTTAGAGATTTTAAAGAAGAGATTTGCCAGAGGAGAAATTACAAAAAAAGAATACGAACACATGAAGAAGGAATTATAAGGGATGACAAAAAAAGAAACATTACGAATTACTGGAATGCATTGTGCAAGTTGTGCAATGCTCATAGAGAAAAGTCTAAAAAAGAAACCTGGTGTTCTTCGTGCTGCTGTTAATTATGGAACAGAAAAAGCAACTATAGAGTTTGATGAGCAAAAGATTCAGCCTAGTGAATTTGTGAAGGCGATACGATCGGTTGGTTATGATGTTCTTCAGGAATCTGCTGGAGCTAATGAACGTGTTGTTACTTTGAAAGTTATCGGGATGGATAATACTCATTGTATTCTTCAAGTGAAGCAAGCCTTGCAGCCCTTGAAAAGTAAAGGGCTTCTTGATGGCGAGTTAAATGTGAATGAAAAGGCCGTTATTAAGTATGATCCTGGTCGATTGGGTTTAGACGAGATAAAAACAGCTATTAAGAATGTTGGTTATGAATCTCTTGAAGAATCTAGTTTAGATCGAGAACGAGAAGTTCGGCTAGAAGAATTACACAGATTAAAAAGATTATTTTTTACTGGTTTATTTTTCTCTATTCCTGTTTTCATTTTATCTTTCCCAGAATTTTTTATGATTGATTTTTCTTTACGAAATTTTGTGTTGTTTCTGTTAACGACTCCTGTTCAATTTTATGTGGGTGCCCGATTTTACAAGAGTGCGTGGGGTGCTTTAAAAGCAAAAAGCGCCAATATGGATACGCTCATTGTTATTGGTACGACGGCCGCGTATCTTTATAGTACTCTTGTGACGTTTTCTCCTTCTGTTTTTGGAGATGCAACCTATTTTGATACTGCTGCAGTCATTATTACGTTTATTATTCTTGGAAAATGGTTAGAGACGAAGGCAAAAGGAAAGGCATCGGAAGCGATTAAGAAACTTATTGGGTTACAAGCGAAAACAGCACTTGTTGTGCGGAGTGGAAAAGAAATTGAGATCCCTCTTGAAGAAGTGCGTGTGAATGATGTTATTGTTGTTAAACCAGGACAAAAGATACCTGTTGATGGCATTGTTGTCTCTGGAGACTCGAGTGTTGATGAGTCTATGATTACTGGTGAAAGTATTCCTGTTGAAAAAACAAAAGGAAGTGTTGTTATTGGTGGAACGATAAATAAGAGTGGCAGCTTTCGTTTTACAGCAACAAAAGTCGGACAAGATACGGCGTTAGCACAAATTATCAAGTTTGTTGAAGATGCTCAAGGAAGTAAAGCACCGATTCAGAGACTTGCTGATCAGGTATCTGGTATTTTTGTTCCTATTGTTATTGGTATTGCTCTTTTAACGTTCATTGTGTGGTATATTTTTGGCCCTGCTCCTGCGTTTATTTTTGCACTGTCAAATTTTATTGGTGTGTTGATTATTGCCTGTCCTTGTGCTCTTGGTTTAGCTACTCCTACGGCCATTATTGTTGGTACTGGAAAAGGAGCAGAGAATGGTATTCTTATTCGTGGAGCAGAAGCATTAGAAACTGCTCATAAAGTTAACACGATCGTTTTTGATAAAACAGGAACGTTAACGAAAGGAAAACCTTCTGTTACGGATATCCTTTCTGTTGGTACTTTTAAACAGTATCAGGTTTTGCAGTTTGCTGCTATTGCGGAAAAAGATTCTGAACATCCTCTTGCGGAGGCTATTCTTCATGAGGCTGAAAAAAAGAAAATCTCTGTTCCTTCTGCTACTTCTTTTAAGTCTATTTCTGGACAGGGAGTTAAGGTTCTCTTTCAACGAAAGGAAGTATTATTAGGAAATAGAAAACTGATGAATGAGAATAAGATTATTATAAAATCTCTTGAAGAAAATGTTTCTGCCTTAGAGAACCAAGGAAAAACTGTTGTGTTTATTGCTGTGAATAAGAAAGTTATTGGTGTTATTGCTATTGCTGATACATTAAAAGAACAATCGCGTTTTGTTGTTGAACGATTAAAAAGCATGAATAAAACTGTTGTGATGATTACTGGGGATAATAAAAGAACAGCTGACGCTATTGCGCGTGAAGTAGGCATTACGAATGTCTTAGCAGAAGTGCTTCCTGAAGAAAAAGCGCAGAAAGTAAAGAATTTGCAGAGTAGAGGAAGAGTTGTTGCGTTTGTTGGTGATGGCGTTAATGATGCTCCTGCATTAGCGCGAGCAGATATTGGTATTGCTCTTGGTTCGGGAACTGACGTTGCTGTTGAGACTGGAGGTATTGTTCTGATGAGAAATGATTTGCGTGGCGTACTTGCCGCTATAAGCTTAAGTAATTATACGATTAAGAAAATAAAACAAAATCTCTTTTGGGCATTTTTCTATAATACTATCGGCATTCCTATTGCGGCTGGCATTTTATATCCATTTACTGGGTTTTTATTGAATCCTATGATTGCAGCTGCGGCTATGGCTTTTAGCTCTGTCTCTGTCGTTTCCAACTCATTGTTAATGAAGAGATATAGAATAAGGATATAAAAATATGTTTTTGAACAATTTGGAGCCAGTATTTATTGTTTCTGAACGATTTTGGACCTTTCGTTCTCTGGATAAAGATTATATAAAGAGATTACTTCCTTTTTTGAGGTGATATCATGGATAAAAAAATAATGGTTAAGGGTATGCATTGCTCAAGCTGCGAGATTCTTATTAAGAGCTCTTTAGAGGATCTTGGCATTGATGCGCAAGTAAATCATAAGAAAGGAGAGGTTATCCTTAAAAATGTTGATGCTAAAATTGATCTGAAGAAGGTTTATAAAGCAATCGAAGAAAATGGATATACTGTTGAACGATGAATAGTTTACAATTAAAAATTGTTGGAATGCATTGCGCGTCCTGTGAGAAACTTCTTAAAAAAGCTCTTTTACAAATAGATCATATTAAACAGGTTGATTTAAGCTATAAAAATGAGATTGCTACGTTACATTACAATCCAGAGATTAATGTACATGATGTTCTTTCTCTTATCAGAAAGACTGGATACGACGCCATGGTTATTGATCAGGATTATGTTACTGAGGACGTTACGTTTACGAAATATCTTGACCATTTAAAACACAAAAATACTGTTGAAGGAAAACTTGTATGGATTGCTCTGGGAACATTTGTTGTTCTTAGTGTTTTAGAGATTATCGCTTACTTTGGTTTTTTTAGAACCATTCCTGGTTTTTTTGATCGTTTTGGTTACTATATTACTTTTCTCGTTTTGAGTGTTGTTGTGAGTGGTACTTCTGTCTGGCATATTCGTGCCTATGGAAGTACATTTAGTTGCATGAGCGGTATGATGATTGGGATGACTTCTGGTATGATCAGTGGATTCCTCATTGGTCTTATTGTTGGAGCGACAAATGGCATGTTTATCGGTTCTCTTGTGGGACTTGGTGTTGGTATATTTATTGGAATAGTGACTGGTAAATGTTGTGGCGTTATGGGTGTTATGGAAGGAATGATGGCGGGGTTTATGGGTGGATTGATGGGTGCTATGACGAGTTTAATGATGTTGAATGATCACTTAAAAATCATTATTCCTGTACTTGTTGGTGTTTCTACTGCTATCCTTCTTGGATTAGATTATATGATCTATAAAGAAGTTGGGCACCTTAAAGAAAAGGTTAATAAATCCGAGTTTCTTCCTTTCATTACGTTTTGTTTTGTTGTTACGATAGGAATAACATTTTTAATGGTGTATGGACCGAAATCGATTCTGTTCCAGTGAGGTAAAAATATGGCTGAAGAAATAAAAATCAAAAAAAACATCCTTTGGGTGGTTATTGGTGTGGTTCTTATTGGACTCTTTGTTCTCTTTGCTGTTCGCAATATGTTCGTTGATGATGATGCTCTCACTGGTGATCTTGTTCGCGGAGGTGATGTAGGCTCTAACGTTGTTGTGAACGATGGTGATGTTCAGATTGTGAATTTGGGGATTGCCAACTATAATTATGATCCGGAAACGATTACTGTTGACGCTGGAAAACCTGTACGTATTGTCGGCAATATGGACCAATTGCAAGGATGTTTACGCGCATTTTCTATTCCTCAGTTAGGCTTATCTAAGGTATTTAAAAGTGGAGATAACATCTTAGAGTTTACACCGAAACAAAAAGGAACGTTCGGATTTACTTGTTCTATGGGGATGGGAACAGGAAACTTAATTGTTCAGTAGATGATACGAACAGTTTTTAAAAAACAGTATGTTTATTCTTTCTTTCTGATTTTTTTTCTCTATCTTTTCTTTAATATTATTCTGAGTCAATTTTACATAACGTTGCAATATATTCCTCGCTATCTTGAAACTATACAATGGTGGAAACTTATTGCAGCTGGTATTTTAACACTTATTATTGGTTTTTTAGTTTCTCTCAACGTTCTTTTATTATATTTTCAGTTTCAACAGCGACGACATATTAAAAAACAGAGCGTTATTGTGAGCATCGGCACTGTTGGTGGATTTGCTACGGGTGTGTGTAGCGCTTGTGTTGCTGGTTTCTTTCCTTTTCTTTTAGGACTTTTTGGAATAAGTTTTAGTTTTCTTTCACTTCCGTTTCAAGGAATAGAAATTCAAGTACTGATTATTGTACTGTTAGGCGTTAATAGTTATTTTTTAGACAAAGAAAAGAAGACTTGTTGACGTTTCTTCTATGATCTCTTAAGGCGCCCATGTACTTTTTATCTGTAGTATCTCGCTATTATTTCATATCGATATGTTTATTAATCTCTTTAATTATCTATTTTTCTTAGCATTTCTGGAGGAGAAAAAAATGAAAAAAATTGTTTTACTATTCTTAATTTTTAACTTATTGGTAATCATTGGTTGTAGTTCACAACAAGCAACAAAAGATACCACTATCCAAAACTCAGACGTTAATAATTTTGATACATCTCCTGGTGAAGTAAAAGAATTTTCATTGATTGCAAAAAATTGGGAGTTTGTTCCTTCTACAATAGAAGTTAATAAGGGTGATCGCGTCATATTAAACATCGAAAGTGCTGATGTTAAGCATGGATTTTCCATCAAAGAGTTTAATGTTCGTGAAGATCTTGAACCTGGAAAGACAACAAAAGTTGAATTTGTGGCTGATAAGGAAGGTACGTTTACTTTCTTCTGTTCTGTATTCTGTGGTGATGGTCACTCAACGATGAAAGGACAGTTGATTGTCACATAGTTTTTTTGTTTGTTGATGCTTTTTGTGTGTAGACTACTTCATATATGCACTACTGCGGGCTTTTCTGTATAAAAAAGATAAACGCAAGATTTATAACTATGAAGAAATGCTCAAAAGTCATTATTTTAGGGGGAATTTACTATGGCTGAAGAAGGTACGCTTACATTAAAAAAATCAACGTTATGGAAGATTTCGACAGGTGTTTTTGCTGTCCTATTTATTATCTCTCTGTTTACTGGTGGATTTGGCATAGGAGATGATAGCCCAACTGGTGCTGTTGTTGCGCCTACTGGAGCTGCTCCTATACGTCCAAGTGCGCCAACGAATGTTAAGGTGACGATTGATAAAGACGATCCGATATTAGGAGAAAAAAACGCTCCTGTTTCTATTGTTGAATTTTCAGATTTCCAGTGCCCTTTCTGCGCACGAGCTGCGACAGGACCAGTAGCTGAATTCAAGAATAGCAACTATTTCAAAGATGGACAAGTTAATCTTATCTATAAAGACTTTCCTTTAAATAGTATTCATCCTTTTGCACAAAAGGCTGCAGAAGCTGCACAATGTGCTTTTGAACAGGGAAAATTTTGGGAATATCATGACACCTTGTTTACAAACCAGCAAGCGTTGGCTATTGATAATTTGAAACAATATGCTATTAGCCTTGATTTAGACGCTGATGCATTCAATACCTGTCTTGATTCTGGAAAAAGTGCAAAGGAAGTCGGCGATGATTTAAGCGCTGCGACAAGTGCTGGTGGTCAAGGAACTCCTTACTTTGTTATTGTGAATAACAAGAATGGAAAAACTGCCCCTGTTTCTGGAGCAGTGCCTTTTGCACAAATTGAAGCTGCCATTAAGGCAGTTCAATAATTTTTTATTTTGCTGTGTATCTATCTCTTCATGCTAAACCTCTCCTCAAAAACTAATTCAGATAATGAACTTTTTTAATACATCTCTATGAAAATAAAGAATGAACAACAGTTGTATACCATAGTCTCACAAGCTTTTGAGCAAGAAATACTTCAGGATATACGCATAACTCCTGTGGATTTAGAAGGTCCTTGCTATATTCTTAAAAAATTGGAAGATCTTGTCGTTCACATTGTTCACTCACATACCCCCATGTCTCGATCTTGTGTTGACGTTATACATACTAAAGTAGTTCATCTTATTACAGATGATCCTCATAAGTGGACTATTTTTATGCTTGGTCTGGGCCAAGATCATAGTGAAGAACAAAAAAAGATGCTCTCTGATATCTACGGTTTCATGGACTTTCCAATACATTATTACCTCACACATCTTGCTGAAGTATATGGTTTACCTATTGAAGAACTTGTACTTGATATGCGAAACAGCGAAATGATGATGAACATTATGAAAAACACCGGATTAAGTGAGGAGCATATGTATCGATTTGAGCTGTTGGAATTCTTTAGTAAAGTAAAAACTGATGACCTTCCTTATCTATCAGAAATGTGTACTATATTTAGTGAGAGGGTTGCGGAAAAAATAAATAAATCCTCACAATATGTTTTTCGGCTTCTTTCGATGGGTCCACTAGATGAGATTAGTAGTAAAATTATTTATCAGAGTTCTGTTGCGTTCTCGAGAGAAAGATTTCAAACATTGGTGAGACGGTATAGGGAATCAAAATGGATTAGACACCTATTAGTAAACTGTTTTCCTGGCCATTTACCAATTTTTTCCAC
>CAYIBE010000008.1:0-3122 GCA_964361555.1 Candidatus Woesearchaeota archaeon
TTTTGCATTTCTCTATCCTATATATTCATCTTTTTTTTGTTTTGGCTTTGCTGGTTCTACAGAAGGAAATGGCATGTGTGGTGGAACATTAATTTCTTGCTCTAGAGATAATGCGCGGATTGTTGCTTTTAGGATAATTGTGTTGAGCACTTGCTGTTTGATGTCTATGGGGATATTTTTGTTTTTTTCCCAGTCTTTGATAATCTCCTTTATCCTTGTCGGATCTTCTAGATAGTAAACAAATCCAGTAATATCAATAAGAGCTATCTCTGGCTGATAATCTAAAGAAAATTCGAAATCTAGGCGTAATCCTTCTGTTTTTGTTTTTCCTGTTGGCAACTGTTCTTTTTCTAAATTTGTTATTCCTAACTTCGAATTTATTTTTATTTGTGTGTTTTGCTGGATTTGATTCTTTTTTTCTGCAAGAATTTTTTTGAAGTTAAAACCGACGATAGGCATAAGAAAGGGATAATAAAGAGGTTATATAAATCTTTGGTTCTGTGAATCTTGTCGAGACGTTTTAGCCTTTTTTTACTTTCCTAACTTCTTTAAAAGGTCTTTTTTACTTGACCAATCTAGTGCCAATTTAAGAACTTCTTGTATAGTTGTTACTGGGATAATTTTTATTTCTTTAAGCTGTTCTTTTGAAAGAACAATATCTTTTTCATTTGTTTTTGGTATTATAACATTTTTTATTCCTGCTTCTATTGCTGCTTCTATCTTTGCGGTAACTCCTCCTACAGCGAGCACTTCTCCTCTTACTGAAAGTGAACCGGTCATAGCGTATTCTTGATTAACCGGCGCTTTTGTTAGTGCTGAGATAATTGATGTTGCTACAGCAATTGATGCAGAATCTCCTTCGACACCTTCATGCGTTTGAATAAACTGTGTAAATATATCATATTTTTCTTTGATATCTTCTCCAAAATATTTTAGAACAATGGCAGAAACATTTGTGATTGCTTCTTTTGCAATTTTTCCTAATTGCCCTGTTGCCATAAACTCTGTTTTTTTTCCGCCTAATGTTACTTCTGATTCGATAGGAAGCACTATTCCAGAGAACGAAGATTCTGAACCTATCACTGCTAATCCATTTACTCTGCCAACTAATTTTCCCTTAGTTATTATTATTTCGTATTTTTTCTTATTTTCTATATACTTATCTGCAATTTGTTGGTCTAGAGTTCGTGCTAATTTTTTTGCTTCTGTAATATGTTTTGGTTCTACTACTTTTGCATTATGTTCTAATGCTAAATCTCCTGATGCACGTACAAGACCCCCGAGCTCACGTAAACGCAATGTTAATTTGCCGGCCATCCCTGCTCTCTTGCGTGCTTCTTCGATGATAATGTTACATGCCTCTCTTGAGAAGTGTGGGATTTTTTTGTCTTTCTTGACTTCTTGTGCTATGAACTGGATTATTTTATCTCTGTTTTCTGGCGTGTCATCCATCGTATCGTTTAGATAAATTTCGTAACCGTACCCTCTTATTCGTGACCTTAATGCGGGATGTGTATGTTTTAATGTATCTAAGTTTCCTGCTGCTACTAATACAAAGTCAGCTGGAACTGCTTCACTTCTTACCATTGCTCCACTTGATCTTTCTGATTGCCCCGTAATGGGATACTTCTTTTCTTGCAAAACTGTAAGTAATTCTTGTTGTGACTCTAATTTTAAATTTGCAATTTCATCTATGAAAAGAACGCCGCCGTTTGCTTTATGAATCAGGCCAGGAACTAGACGTTCATATGCTGGTGTGCCTAAACCTCCGCTTTGAAGTGGATCATGAAGACAATCTCCGAGTAATGCTCCCGCATGGGCGCCTGTTGCGTCGATAAATGGCGCTTTTGTTTTATCACTATTATCCACTAATAATTTTGGTATTTGTGTTGCGCCCATGCGTGTCTTTTTACTGATATTTAAAAATAATACCATTCCTATCACAAAGATCATGCCTGTAATCATAGAGGAGGCGTAAATAATATCAGAGATTTCTCCTGTTTTCCAAAAATAATAGGGTAATACTGACGTAAGAATAATAAACACAAAAAGAATAAATGTTTGATTTTTGAAAGATGCTGCTGATTTTATTTTTGCTTTATTTATCAGTTCCTTTGCTTTTCCTTTTGGTGTTGTTCTGATTAATGGTGTGTTATCGTCTGTTTGATTTGGAAGTGCTATGATATCTACTAATTCTTCTTTCGGTAATAACTCTGCTAGGGCTTGACCTAATAATGATTTCCCTGTTCCGGGGCTTCCTATTAATAAAATATTTCTTCTTTGTTTTGATGCTTTTTTAATTAACTCTAGTGCTGCATCTTGACCTATTATTTGTTCAGAGAGATTTGGTGAAACTTTCACTTCTTTTGTTGATTTTATCGTCTCATATTTTGTCATACTCTTAAAAAATAATATCTACTTTAAAAAGATTATGTTCTATTATTTTGTTGTGTACTACTACTTACGCAAACAAACCGTTAAGTAATATAAAAATTCCAGAGAGAAGTGCCGGGGCATTTAAAATAATACCTGCTATCGCATGTCCTCTTCCAGCTAATTTTTGGTTCAGAGATATTTTTTTCAAAGCTATGATTCCCAAAATTAGACCTAGTGGTATAGAACCCAAAAGCGATACGGCAAGTAATGTAATTCCCAAGCCCAGGTTCTCACCGGCAACACTAAGTGAAAGAACACTAAGGGCTACGCCGATAACTGGTAAAATCCAACTCCATAACGCTAACTTGCTTTTCATAATCTATCTAGATAATATCTTCTTCTGAAACAACAACGAAGTCTCCGATAGCCATAACCGCAGAAAACGGTATCATTAAACTACCATCACCATCTTTTTCAAGTTCTAACCCTTCTGTATAATTTGTTGGACTCTTGAGAATAATTTGGATTAATTCCCCTGTTCTCGTTTCAAATGTGATGTTTCCTACTTCGCCAAAACGCTTCCCTGTTTTCGTCACGACAGTTTTTCCTAAAAGTTGCCGTGCATATCGTTTATCGTCTTCTGTTGTCATATTTGTTTATCTTTTTCGTTTGTTTATATAACTTTCTTTATAAATTTATTTGTTCTCTACAGTAAACTTCTTTGTTAGTACTTATCTCTTTATTTC
>CAYIBE010000008.1:3222-13044 GCA_964361555.1 Candidatus Woesearchaeota archaeon
CGTCGTTATTAAAGAGAAATGAAAAAATTTTATTTTGTGTTTATAACGCTTTTTAATGGGTTTTTTGACGTTTTTATCTTTTTCTTTCTTTTTTCTATATTTTAAATTTATCTGTGTTTTATTATATTATTCTTTTATAATGATTATAATATATTATCTATTTTTTATTTAGTTTATCGGAAGCAGAGGTGTTTTCCTTTAAAAATAACTTTCCAGAGGAAATCATGGTGTTGGAGTAGTATAATTGACTATATGAAAGCTTAAATAATCTGAAACAAACGAAACAACAAATGGGTGATAAATTAAAAAATTTCTTTGAAGATTACATCAAAAAAGACCCTATATTTCTTGATAAGAAAGCTCTTCAGTCTAATTATACTCCCAAGACCGTTCCTCATCGTGAAAAGGAAATCCAGCAACTCGCAGGCATCCTCGCACCGTCTTTACGTATGGAAAAATGCTCTAATGTTTTCATTTACGGGAAAACTGGCACAGGCAAAACGTTATGTGTTAAGCATGTTACAGAGAACATGAAAGCGATAGCCGAAAAGAATAATATTAATTTTCGTGTTTTTTATTTGAATTGCAAATTAAAGCGCGTTGCAGATACAGAATATCGTTTGATTGCACAACTTGCGAGAGAATTTGGCATTGAAGTTCCCGCAACCGGATTGCCAACTGATGAGATTTATAAAATATTTTTACGAGAGATTGATAAGGAGGGCATTACCCTTAGTTTGATTTTAGATGAGATTGATCAACTCGTTGAAAAGACAGGCGATGAAATTCTTTATAATCTTACTCGCATCAACTCTGAATTAAAAAATAGTGAAGTTTCCCTTATTGGCATTAGTAATGATTTAGTTTTTACTGATAACCTCGATCCTCGTGTTAAAAGTAGCCTTAGCGAAGAAGAACTTGTTTTTTCTCCTTATAACGCGCTTCAATTACAGAAAATACTCTGGCAACGAGCAAAATTGGCGTTTAAGGAAGGCGTTGTTGGTGACGGAGTTATTGAGAAGTGTGCAGCTTATGCGGCGCGTGAGCATGGAGATGCGCGGCGCGCCCTAGAACTCTTGCGCGTTTCTGGCGAATTAGTTGAACGTGATAACAAAACCAAAATTATCGAAGAGTATCTTGATAAGGCAGAAGAAAAAATTGAACGTGATAGAGTTTTGGATATTGTTTCTACGCAACCCAAACAATTTAAGCTTACTCTTTATTCTATTTTTAATTGTGTTAAAGGCAATGATTCTATCTTTACTGGCGAGATTTACGATTTTTATAAAGATGTATGTTTAAAAACCGGTACGAAACCGTTGACACAGAGGCGTGTTGGTGATATTATTGCAGAGCTCGATATGCTTGGTATAATAAATGCTAAGGTAATTAGTAAGGGAAGGTACGGGAGGACACGACAAATAGGGTTAGCGATTCCTAGTTCTACAGTTCCAAAAGTGGCTATTATATTGAAGGAAGGCCTTAATTTATGATGCAAAAAGAAACTATTGAGAAGTTTTTAAAAAAAAACTATTTGATAAGCCCTGATTTTTTTGAAGAGTATGCGCCTAACGATGAGTTATCTGTTACCCTTGATCCTGAGAATAAACCACTTATTCTGAATAAGGACCTTTTTTTTATTTTTAAAAAAAATAAGAAAGTAGCAGAAATAAACTGGCTCGAATTTGAAAAATCTAGAGCGTTATTAGAAAAAGGAAGAGATACTAAAATTTATGAACATTTTCTTGATATTCTTCTTTATGATCTGAATACAGAAAAAAAGAAAGCTATCGACCATATTGTGCAGGATATTAAACAACCAGATCCAATTATACTTGTTGAAAAAGATGTTATTGTCCCTTCTATTGTTGTCCTTGACAGTTTTCGTGGCGAGGTTATTCAAGAAAAAGATGTCATGAGTTTTGTTCACCATTTTAAATTTCGATATGATTCTTTAAAAGATATTTTGATGCAGAGACCAGAATTACAAAACACCCTCTCCATTAGCAAACTCTTAACGCGAAAAGAAAAAAGTTCTGCATCCCTTATAGGGATCATACAAGATAAAAGAATAACACAGAACGGACATGTTTTACTTACTTTAGAAGATCCTACGGGATTTATTACCGTCCTTATTAACAAAGAACGAAATAGCATTTTTACTCTTGCAAAGGATCTTGTTTTAGATGATGTTATTGGTGTTACTGGTGCAGGAAACGGAGAAATTGTTTTTTGCGAAAATATTTTCTTTCCTGATGTTCCCGTGACAAAAGAATCTAAAAAAAGTCCAGATGACGTTGCAGCAGCCTTTATCTCTGATATTCACGTCGGAAGTAAGCAGTTTATGGAAAAAGAATTTTTACGCTTTATTTCGTGGCTTAATCTCACGATAGAAAAAGACATTGAAATTGCGAAAAAAATAAAATATCTTTTTGTGCTTGGCGACCTTGTTGACGGTGTTGGCGTATACCCCGGGCAATATGAGAATCTTTTCATTAAAGATATTACCGCACAATACGATAAGCTTGCAGAATACTTTAGCACGATAAGAAAAGATATTAATATTATTCTTTGTCCTGGCGATCATGATGCTCTTCGCTTAGCACATCCACAACCTGTTCTTGATAAAAAATTTGCTAGAAAATTATGGGAACTGAAAAATATTACGCAGGTGAGTAATCCTTCTTTCGTGAATATACATTCTTCGCAACAGTTTCCAGGATTTAATGTGTTGCTTTACCATGGCCACGGCTATCACTACTATTTTGATGCTGTGGACTCTTTGAAAAAGCTTGATACACCTCATAATCCAAGGCATATTATGAAATTTTTATTGAAGCGAAGACATCTTGCTCCCACACATACTTCTACTATTTATGTGCCAGACCATAAGGAAGATCCCTTAGTTATAAAGCATGTGCCGGATATATTTACTTCTGGACATCTTCATAAGAGTGATGTTTCTTTTTATAATAATATTTGTATGATTAACTGTAGTTGTTGGCAATCACAGACTGAATTTCAGGTTAAAGAAGGTAACTTTCCCGATCCTGCAAAAGTTCCTGTTTTGTTGTTGCAGCGAGGAGAAGTGGAGGTGTTAGATTTTAATGACTAAGACGAAGAGTCAACGTTATTTTGAATGGATCGATCAAGAGACGGAAAGAGCTTTAACTATTGCACAACAAGCACGGAAAAAGGGATTTGATCCTTCTGATGAAGTGGAGATTCCTCTTACTAAAAATCTTTCTGAACGTGTAGAGGGAATGATCTCTGTTGTTGCGCCGCAGATTAAGAATAGTGGTGTTGCTCAGCGTATTAATGAGCTTGAAAAACAGTATGGATTTCAAGATTGGCGCGTCGCGTTGATTATTTCTTTAGAGGTAGCACAGGAAAAATTCTGTCGATTTAACGATAAGAGAGAAGCAATGGAAGTAGGTATTCGTGTTGGATTTGCTTATACTACTGTAGGCGTTGTTGTTAGTCCATTGGAAGGGTTTGTTAAACTGCAGATTAATAAACGAAAAGATGGTAATGAATATTTTTGTTTGTTTTATTCGGGGCCAGTCCGTAGCGCTGGCGGTACTGCAGCAAGTTCTTCTGTTATTATTGCTGATTATGTACGAAGAGGCATGGGGTATGACGTTTATGACCCAACACCAGAAGAAATTAAACGTACGGTTACTGAAGTGCACGATTATCATGAAAAAGTTACTAATTTGCAATATTATCCAAGTGAAGAAGAACTTACCTTACTTGCTCAGTCTCTTCCCGTTCAAATTAACGGTGATCCGAGTGAAAAACAAGAGGTGAGCAATTTTAAAGATTTAGAGCGTATTGAAACTAATACTATACGAAATGGCGTTTGTTTGGTTATGGCTGAATGTTTAGCCCCTAAAGCCACAAAAATTTTAAAACAACTCAAGATCTGGGGGAAAGAATTTGGGTTTCATAAGGATTGGGATTTTTTAGATCATTTTGTCGACGCACAAAAAAAACTTCGTGCTAAAAAAGACGTTTCTGAAAAAAAAGAAAAGATTATGCCAGACTACAACTATATCCACGATCTTGTCGCCGGCAGACCTATTTTTTCTCATCCCTTGGCGCGAGGAGGATTTCGTTTGCGTTATGGCCGATGCAGAAATACCGGATTATCCAGTCAAGGAATTCATCCCGCGACCATGATTATTTTGGATGGGTTTATTGCTGTCGGAACGCAATTAAAAGTTGAACGTCCTGGCAAGGCTACCGTTATTGCTAGTTGTGATACTATTGAAGGACCAACTGTGAAATTAAATAATGGAAATGTTTTATTTTTAGAGACTGAAGAAGAGGCAAGAAATGTTGTTAAGGATGTTGTGGAAATTTTGTATTTAGGTGATTTACTTATTAATTATGGTGACTTTCTTAATCGCGCACATCCTCTCGTTCCAGCAGGATACTGCGAAGAATGGTGGCAATTAGAAGCAAATACTTCTTTGTGGAAAATTTCTATTGAAGAAGCTATAGCATTCTGTAAACAAGGAAAACCACTACATCCGCGATATACCTATCATTGGAAAGAGATTACGAAGAAACAATTTTTACAGCTACTTCATTGGCTAAAACAAGCAAGTATTCAGGAACAGAAAATTATTTTACCTTACTCTTATGATTTCGCTCGTGATTTAAATGAAGAGGATCCTAAGAGATCTTTGGAATTGCTTGGTGTTCCACACAAGTCTGTTACGAGGGAACATGTTGTTATCGAGTATCCTTGGAGTACAGCTCTCCTCTTTTCTCTTGGCAATCGTTTCGATTCCTCTTTTGATGAGGAAGATGTATTATCTCTTGTTAACAAGATGTCGGGAGTTATCATCCGTGACAAATCCGGAACTACTATCGGTGCACGCATGGGGCGTCCAGAAAAAGCGAAATTACGAAAAATGAAAGGCAGCCCTCATGTTTTGTTTCCTGTCGGCGTGGAAGGAGGACGGTTGCGGTGTTTTCAAAGTTCTCTGGAAAAGGGAAGAGTTAGCAGCGAGATTTCTTTTTTTCTTTGCGAGAAGTGTAAAAAAGAAACTATTTATCGTATTTGTGAAGTCTGCGGAAGTAAGACTTTGCAGAAGTATTATTGTACTGATTGTAATCTTGTTCTTGACTCCAAATGCGAAAAAAATAAACCAAAAAAGATTAAAGATGTGGTAGAATATCAGAGTCATCATTGCGGGCCGTATCGAAAGCAGTCTTTAGATATTCATCACTACTTTGATTATGCATTGAAGTTGCTAGGAAGAAAAGATTACCCTTCTCTCATTAAAGGGGTGCGCGGCACAAGTAATAAAGATCATGTTGTCGAACATCTCTCTAAAGGAATACTGCGTGCAATTCATGGGTTATATGTGAATAAAGATGGCACTGTTCGCTATGACATGACTGAAACTTGTATCACTCATTTTACGCCAGTTGAAATTCATACGCCTGTTGATAAATTATTATCTTTAGGATATGAACATGATATTTATGGAAATAAACTTGAACGAAATGACCAAATTATTGAGATTAAGATGCAAGATGTTATCTTACCAAGTTGTGATGCTTCGCCTGATGAAAAAGCTGATGAGATAATGATAAAAGTTGCTCGTTTTGTTGATGATTGTCTTGAATATCTTTACCATTTACCTCATTTTTACAAAATTAATGCTAGAGAAGATCTTATTGGTCACCTTATTTTAGGTATGAGCCCGCACACTTCTTCAGGTGTTGTTGGGCGTATCATAGGATTTTCAGACACGCAAGGATTCTATTGTCATCCTTATTATCATTGCTTGATGAGAAGAGATTGTGATGGCGATGAAGCTTGTGTTATCTTGTTGTTAGACGCACTTATTAACTTTTCAAGAAGTTTTATTCCTCAACACAGGGGCGCAAAACAAGATGAACCTTTAGTCTTGAGTTCTCGAATAATACCTAGTGAAGTTGATGATATGGTGTTTGATATGGATATTGTTGATCACTATCCGTTAGAACTGTATCAAGCGGCACAAGAATATAAACCGCCTTGGGAAATTCAGATTAAGAAAGTTAAAGATGTTTTAAGGACAGAAGAAGAGTTTGAAGGGTTTAAGTTCACTCACCATACTTCTAGTATTAATGCGGGTGTCATGTGTAGCAGTTATAAAACTATTCCATCTATGATGGACAAAGTAGAAGGCCAAATGAAGATCGCTGAGAAAGTTCGTGCTGTTGATGAAAGTGATGTTGCTCGTTTGGTTTTGGAACGACATTTTATTCGTGATATTAAAGGTAATTTAAGAAAGTATAGCATGCAACAATTTCGTTGTGTGGACTGCAATGAGAAGTATAGAAGGCCACCACTTATTGGAAAATGTAAATGTGGAGGAAAACTTATTTTTACTATCTCTGAAGGATCTATTATCAAATATCTTGAACCGAGTTTATTTCTCGCTGACAAATATGATTTACCTCTTTATATTAAACAAACCTTAGAAATTACTAAACTCAGAATTGAGAGCGAATTTGGCAAATTAAAAGACAGGCAAGCTGGACTTATTAAGTGGTTCAAATAAGATGATAGAAGATATTTCTCATAATTGCGGCGTTGCAGCTGTTTATTTAAAAAAGCCTCTTTCTGAGTATCCCTTAGGAGGTGCAGCACATTACCTTCAAATTATGCTACAACATATGCAAAATCGTGGAAGATTAAGTGCTGGTATTGCGGGTTGTCGACCATCTTGCGGAGGATTATATCGGCATGTCGGGCCAGGACTTGTTCATCAGCTTTTTTGTCTTAGTCAACATGATCAACATGTTTCTCTTATGGAATCTCTTTCTACTCTTTTCGGTATTGGGCATGTGCGCTATGCAACTTCGGGTAATGCTCTTGAGGATAGAATGGTTATAGAAGAAGCGCAGCCCTTTCTCCGGATACATGGAAACTTATGGAAAGAATTCGCTTTTGCTTACAATGGAAATCTTACTAACTCTTCTTCTTTAATGCAGGAACTTATTACTGATCATCACTATACTGTTAAAACTAATGTTGATACCGAACTTATGATGCATCTTTTTGCTATTGATCTTAAAATTCTTATTGATCATTGCTCTGAAAAACCTTCTCTTGCGGATCTTATCAAAAAATCTGCCTCCCGGTTTGATGGTGCATTTAGTGTTGCTTTTATGAATGGCGGGGGAGATCTTATTGGTTTTAGAGATCCTCATGGATTTCGCCCTTTTGTTTGGGGACAAAATGAATCTCTCATCGCCTTCGCTTCTGAAAGTTTGGCATTAAACAAAATCGGTATTCACCATATTGAAGATGTTCCTCCCGGAGGATATATTCTTATTTCTCATGGTGAAACTCAGATTGGTTCCTATGCTCCTGCTCTTCCTTCTCATTGTATGTTTGAATATGTTTATTTTTCTCGAGCACCTTCTGTTATCGGAGGACTTACTGTTAATACTGTTCGAAAACGGTTAGGAGAGGAACTCGCACGAATCGAACCTCTCATTCCCTTTCTTAATGATGAGTTTATTGTTGTTCCTGTTCCGGACACTTCTATTCCTATTGCGCTTTCACTTGCAAAAAAACTCGGAATTGATTTTGTGCCCGCAATTTACAAAACTGAAGAGTTTGGAAGAGGTTTCATTAATAAATCACGTGAAAGAAAACGGGTGATTGACGGAAAGTATACTATTATTGCCAAGGAAGTATCTCAAAGACGATTAATTGTCGTGGAAGATAGCGTTGTTCGGGGAGAAACTTTTAATTCCTTGGGTGATGCTTTGCGAAAGAATGGCGCTAAGGAAATTCATCTTCGTTCTGCCTGTCCTCCAATTAGAAATCCTTGTTTTTATGGAATTGATTTTCCAACAACAAACGAGCTGATCGCTTGTGATACTTCAACTACAGAAGATGCTGAACAAAAAGTTGCCGCTTCTTTGCGTTTAGATTCTATGAAATATATTTCTCTTGAAGGATTGGTACGAGCGATAGGATTACCCCAAGGTCACCTCTGCTTAGCTTGTCTTGATGGAAAATATCCTACCGAAGGTGGACGAGAACGATTTGTTCAACTTACTCGTTCTTTATAATAGAAAAAATAATATAACTGGTAAGATGAGACAGCCCATCAAATGATTTTTTGCTACTCCCTTTATACTTGCTACCATCCCCACGCTTGTCGAAACAATCAAAATGAGCAAACCAATAGCTCCGCTAAAATATATTACTAATATTGTTATAAAAACAAGAACGGCCCTTATCGTCATCTGATAGTTCACCTTCGCGATAACACTACTAAATCTTTTTGCTAATTTTAAGGTGAGAGGTACGGCAATTCCTCCGGTTATCATGATGGTGCATATGCTAATGAGAAGCAGTTCTTTGTTGAATTTCCCTGCTATCTGGGATATTGCTACTATTGACCCGTTTCTTGCACGATCTAATGCGTATACTGTTACTATACTTAATGCCATGTTTACTGTATTTATTCCGCCTATCATTACCAAAAATCCTTTATCTCCTATTTTTTTTAGAAATTGCTGGACTATTACTGCTGTTTGCGAACTTCCTAATCCTGGTAAAAATGAAGCGAAGAAACCACCTACTGTTGCTCCAACTGTTGCCTTTATGATTACTGCCTTGCCTGTTTCTAATTTTTTTGCGAGATCTTGTGTTGGGATTTTTGTTTTATCTTTTAGGCTGATAAGAAGCAACGAACATCCAAATAACCCGCTTAACAAAGGAAAGAGTACATTCCCGATGTTTGGCGTGTTTAACACTATGATTCCTAGTGTTCCGCTCATGAGAAACATGAGGAGATTCCAGAACCTCATTTTGTCTTTTAAAATCATAAAACAACTGATTAGGAGGAGTATCCAGCCAATACTTTCCTTCATTAATGGATGAAGTAGTTTTACTAAAGGGATTAATAACGGAATTAATAGAACTGAAAGTACTAAGGAAAAAAAACTTCCTATTACTGTTAATTTTAATGCGTTATATCCTTCTCCTTTTAGTAGCATTTTGTGTCCTGGAAGAACACTTAATGCTTGGGCTTCATCAGGTGCTCCTAGAAAAATGCTCGGTATTGCGTCCATAAATGTGTGGATGATGCTCATTGAAAGGATAAATGCAACTAACGCTTCTGTTGATATATATCGTAAAATGCTTGCTGAAAGGGAGGTTACTATTACTGCTATTGTGTTTGTATGGATACCTGGAGTGAGGCCTGTAAACGTACCCACAACGATCCCTATGATGATGGCAGCTATCGTGCTTTGAAACACTTCTGACTTTTCTCATTAGAAATATTTAAATACTTACATCGTAGATCTTGTATATTATGGTAAAGAGGTGGTTACTTGTTGTTTTGATTGTTGTTTTTGCAGTTATGCTTTTCGTTTCTTCTCTGACTGGTTATTCTTTCTTTTTTGCTCTTGGTAATGAAGGAGGGCAGGTTCGCTATTCTCTTCTTGATGTACGAGATTTTGTTCAGTGTTTTGATGCTGATCCGCAAAATTTACCTACGGTGAAGAGCGTTTGTCATGCACAGTACTATGTTAATGATCAAGCACGACTTTTAGGTATGAATTCTGTTGATTATTGCGTTTCTTCTATGGAAGTTGTTGATTATTACTGTGCTCCTGATTTTAGTTGTCGGGAACGTGTTACTTCTTGTGAAAAAGGATTTGCGTGTAATGATGGACAGTGTGTGAAGCAAAAAGGACCCTTGAGATTAACACGACTTCTTTCTTTAGTCATTTAACTTTATTATTACAAGTACTATTCAAATTACTATGAGAAGTCCAAATGCTATAAAT